>WGAA01000073.1 GCA_015489285.1 Anaerolineae bacterium
ATCCCCTTCATCGGACTCATCGAGTCCGGAGGGGCACGCATTCAGGAAGGCGTCCGCGGTCTGGCCGGGTACGGACGCCTCTTCACCCGCAACGTCCTGGCCTCAGGGGTCATCCCCCAGATCGCGGTGGTAATGGGCCCTGCGGCGGGGGGATCCGTCTACTCCCCCGCACTCATGGACCTCATCATCATGGTGGACAAGACCAGCTACATGTTCCTCACCGGTCCCGATGTCATCAAGACGGTGACCGGGGAGGAGGTCACCTTCGAGGAGCTCGGAGGCGCCCGGGTGCACAACGAGAAGAGCGGCGTGGCCCACTTCATCGCCCCCGACGAAGAGCAAGCGCTGGACCTGGTCAAACGCATCCTCTCCTATCTTCCCCCGAACAACGCGGAAATGCCCCCCAGGGCCCAACCCGTCGCGCCTACGGCAGCCGAGCTGGAAGAGCTCAACCACATCATCCCCGAGCAGGAGGATGAAGCGTACGACGTTCACGACGTCATCCGGCGGATCTTCGACCCCGGGAGCTTTCTCGAGGTGCAGGCCCACTTCGCCCGCAACGTCGTCGTCGGTTTCGCCCGGTTGGACGGATGGCCGGTGGGTATCGTGGCCAACCAGCCCGCGTACCTGGCCGGTGTGCTGGACATCGACGGGAGCGACAAGATCGCCCGCTTCGTCCGCCTGTGCGACGCCTATAACCTGCCCGTCATCACCTTCATCGATTGCCCCGGCTTCCTCCCCGGAGTGGACCAGGAGCATGGAGGCATTATCCGGCACGGGGCCAAGGTGGTCTACGCTTATGTGGAAGCTACCGTCCCCAAGATCTCCCTGGTCCTCAGGAAGGCCATCGGGGGGGCCTACATTGCCATGAGTTCGAAGGAAATGCGAACGGACCTGGCCCTGGCCTGGCCCACGGCGCAGATCGCCACGATGGGGGCCGAGGGAGCGGTGCGCATCCTGTACCGACGGGAGTTGGCAGAGGCCGACGACCCCGAGCGCCTGAAACGCCATTTCGAGGCCGAGTACAAGGAGGCCATATTGAACCCCTTTGTGGCCGCCGAGCTGTTCTACATCGACGAGGTCATCGAACCCCGGGAGACCCGTTCACGGCTTGTCCGGGCACTCCGGGTGTTGCGGGGCAAGGTGCAGACGAACCCGCCCAAGAAGCACGGCCTGATGCCCGTGTGAGGAGGCGCCCCATGTGGGAAAATCTCGTCATCGGCTTGAAGCTCACCCTGTTCGGCACCGGACTCGTCTTTCTCGTGCTGGCCTTCCTCTGGGGGCTCATGTGGCTTCTCCTGGCCCTGGACGTGGAAGAGCCAGAGGAAAAGGTGGCCCAGCCTGCCGTCTCAGAAGAGGCTTCCGCCGCCCCATCCCCTCTGGAGCAGGCCCTCATTGCCCTGGCCCTGCTCCGCCACCGCGGCGCGGCCGCCCGGGAAATCCCCGAAGAGACGCAGGCCGCGCTGCCCGGCTTGCAGCATACCTGGACGGTTCTGGGACGCTTGCGACAACTCCAATCCTGGCATCCTCGACGAGGTGAAGAATGAGCCGCTACACCTTCGAAATCAACGGTGAACGCTATACGGTGGACATTGAGCCCCTGGAAGGGGAGCAATACCGGGTTCGGGTGGGAGAACACACCTACGACGTGCGCTACATCCCGGAGAGCCAAACCGTTGCCCCTACCGTGCCCTCGGGCCCGGCACCTGCGGCCGAAACGCCCGCGGAGGAAGGAACGCGGGTCATCCAGGCGCCCATGCCCGGCACGGTGTTGGACATCCACGTCCGTCCCGGGGACACAGTGACATACGGCCAACCGCTCCTCGTCCTCGAGGCCATGAAAATGAAAAATCACATTCGAGCCCCCATCGAGGGCACCGTCACCGCGGTCCACGTCAGAGAAGGAGAACAGGTCGCCTACGGCACCCCTTTGGTCGAGCTCCAGGGACGAGGGGAGAACGCCAAATGAGCGGGGGGAAAGGAGGCCCACTTCCGCAGGATTCCCCCTTTATCCTCGCGCCTAAGGCGTTCTATCACGACCTCGCACAACCTCTCTACAGGATTTATATCCCTCCCCTGACGATCCCTTGACGGTTTCCCTGCATACTAACAAGTGAAAATTGATTCCGAACCTTCCGGTTCGTTTCCCCCGCCCCCCTCCCGGCTCCTCGTCCCCCGGGAGCTAGACCTGAGTTATCAGGTCGGGAGGGGGATTTTTTTTGCCCTGAAATGGATCCCCGCTCCACCGTCGTGCGTTATGTTCTTCGGGAAAGCCGCGGTTTGTTCGGATATACCAGACCGTGCATAATGGGGTGCCCTGAACCCCAACTTACAAAACAGCACGTTACCTGCGGGTTCGAACCCCGCCCCGACACGGGAGCAGAAAGGCGCCGAGTCGGGCAGAAGGAGAGGGAACATGAGAGAAACGTACACACCATCCTCCATCGCACGCGAGTTGGAGCGATTCCTGCACAAAGTGCAACGGCCGGCCCGCTACGTGGGCGGAGAGTGGAATCAAGTCGTCAAGGACTGGGATGCCACCCCTATCCACGTCGCCCTCGTCTTTCCGGACATCTACGATCTGGGCATGTCCAACCTGGGTCTGGCCATCCTCTACGATGTCCTCAACCGGGATCCCCACATCCTGGCAGAGCGGGTTTTTCTGCCGTGGGTGGACATGGAAGCGGAGATGCGCGCCCGGGGCATCCCCCTCTACAGCCTGGAAAGCAAACACCCCTTGCGCGACTTCGACCTCGTCGGCGTGAGTGTCCCGTACGAGCAGCTGTACACCAACGTCCTCAACATGCTCGACCTGGCCGGCATTCCCCTGCGGGCGGCGGACCGGGGGGATGACGATCCCCTCATCGTGGCCGGGGGAAGCGGGGTGACCAACCCGGAACCCATGTGGGCCTTCTTCGACGCCTTTTTCATCGGCGAAGGGGAGGAAGCCATCCTCGAACTGGCCCGGGCGGCCCACGAAACCCGAGGCCAACCCCGTTACGAACGCTGGAAGGCCCTGGCCCGCATCCCCGGCGTCTACGTGCCTCACTTCTACCGAGTCTCATACAACGAGGACGGCACCGTTCGCGACGTGAGCCCTACCGAGCCGGAAGCCGCCATGCCGGTACTCAAGCGCATTGTCCCGCTCCTCCCTCCGCCGGTGACCCGCTTCATCGTCCCCTACATCGATATCGTCCACAACCGGGGAGCCGTGGAGATCATGCGCGGGTGCACGCGCGGCTGCCGTTACTGCCACGCGGGCATGATCTACCGGCCGGTCCGCAACCGCCCCCTGGAAGAGGTACTTCAAGCCGTGGACGACATCGTCCGCCATACCGGCTTCGAGGAGATCAGCCTCCTCTCCCTTAGCTCCAGCGACTACGAGTGGGTGGGTGAGCTGGTCCAGGAGCTCACGCGACGTTACAAGGACAAACGCCTGGCCCTGAGCCTGCCTTCCCTGCGCATCGAGTCCTTCAGCGTCGACCTGATGGAGGCCCTGGAAGGAGGGCGTCGGCGGTCCGGGTTCACCTTCGCCCCCGAGGCGGCAACGGACCGCCTGCGCGACGTCATCAACAAGCCCATCCCCACCCAACAAATGCTGGACGTCGCGGAAGAGGTGTATCGGCGAGGGTGGACGACCATAAAGATGTACTTCATGATCGGACACCCGACCCAAACGCGAGAGGACGTGGAGGCCATCGTCGACCTGGCCCACCGGGTCCTGGCCATCGGTCGCAAGCACCTGGGCAGGAAGGCCAAGGTACGTGTGGGGGTCAGCACCCTGGTGCCCAAGCCTCACACGCCCTTCCAATGGGTGGAGTTGGCCGGGGAAGCGGAGATATGGGAGCAAATCCACATCCTCCAGCGAGGACTCAAAAAGCCGGGATTTCACCTCTCCTGGAATCACCCCCATGAGACCCTCGTGGAGGCCTTCCTGAGCCGAGGGGACCGTCGCCTGGCCGACGTCATCGAGCGGGCATGGCAGCTCGGTGCCAAGTTCGACGCCTGGGGGGACCAGTTCAGGTACGACGCGTGGATGCGCGCCTTCGCGGAGGTCGGCCTGGACCCTGAGTGGTACGCGCGTCGGCCGCGGGACTTGAACGAAACTCTGCCCTGGGACCACATCAACGTGGGGGTGAAGAAAGCCTTCCTCCAACAGGAATACCTCCACGCCCTGCAAGGCGCGGTCATCGACGACTGCCGGGAGTACTGCTATTCCTGTGGCATCCTGACGTACTTCAAACACCTGCGACGGCAGGTGCCCGACGAGGCGTGGGGGTGCCCACCCCTGGGACGGGGGAAGAAGCGCCAACCGGTGGCCCCGAGGCCCGTGCCCATGTACGTCAACGAGGAGATGAGCCCCGATTTGGCCGCGAAATACGGCCCCCGTCGGCTACAGCGGGAAAGCCGAACCCCACGACGCAACCCAACGCCCGTAACCACGGAACAGAAACCATGACCCAACGATTACGTCTTCTATACGAAAAAGGACATCCTGTACGATGGCTCGGCCACCTGGACGTGGCCCGCTTTTGGGAGCGCGCCCTGCGCCGGGCGGATATCCCGGTGGTCTACTCCCAGGGCTACAACCCCCAACCGAAAATCCAGTTCGCCTCCGCCCTACCCGTCGGATTCAGCGGCCGAGCGGAATTGATGGACATCTGGGTCGCGTCCCCCCAACAACCGGAACAGGTCCGACAAGCCCTCAACGCCCAATGCCCGCGGGGATTCCGCGTGATACGGGCGTGGGAAGTCCCCCTCAAGGCACCGGCCCTGCCCACCCTCGTTCGGGAGGCGGAATACCTCGTCCAAGTGGAGCGGGCCTTCCTCCCCGCCGACTGGAGGGAACAGGTACAGCGCTTCCTCAAGGCCGAAGAGATCTGGCGGGAAAAACGCCGCAAAAAATCCTGGGTCCGGTACAACCTGCGTCCGCTCATCCTCGACCTTCGCCTGGAGGACACCGAGGGGGAGTGGGTCACCTTCACCCTCCGGGTCAAAAGCGAACCCGGCGCAACCGGGCGCCCCGACGAGGTGCTGAACGCCCTGGGGTGGGAAGATGTCCCGCGGCGGATCGAACGCCTCCGCCTCATCCTGAAGGAAGAACGCTCACAGGTACAAGACCAGGATGACGGTCAGCGCCCAGAGGACCAGAGTGAGGAAAAGGGGGATATCACGTAAAACAAGCTCATCCGGCGCGCCCCCCTCCCCCTTCACGTGGACGAGGTAGAGGTAGCGGAAAAGGCCGTAGATGACGAAGGGTATGGTCAACATCATCATGTGGTTGGGCGGGAGACCGGGAGCGGAGAAGGTGTAAAGGGAATAAGCGATCACCGTGCTCGCGGTGACCATGCTGTTCATCTCGTCCAGGAAAGCCACATTGTACTCGTCCAGGATCTTGCGGTGGTTGTTCGCGTTCTGGGCCAACAACACCAGCTCATGGCGGCGTTTGTTGATGGCGATGAACAACGCGAGCAGTGTCGTACACACGTAAAGCCAGGGGGAAAAGCGGGCCACGTCGACAACCACGACACCGGCCGCCACACGAAGGACGAACCCGGCCGCCACCGTCATCACATCGATGATGACCACGTGTTTGAGCACGAAGGAGTACGCCACCTGCAAGACCAAATAACCCAGCAGGATCCACCCTAAAGCCGTATCCAGCCAGAACGCCGCGGGAACCACCACCACGGTCAACAACACCGCGGCGAGAACGGCGACCCGTGGGGACAACTCACCGGAGGCCAGGGGGCGAAACCGCTTCTTGGGGTGCTTACGGTCCCGCTCCATATCTGCCAGGTCATTGATGAGGTAGACCACACTGGAGGCCAGGCAGAAGAGGATAAAGGCCAAGAATGTACGCGCCAGGGGTTCGGGCATAAACAGCTTGCGGTCGAAGATCAGGGCAGTGAACACAAAAGCGTTCTTCGTCCACTGTTTAGGTCGCATGGTTTTGAAGAGAGCGTACAATGTGCGTACCATAAATTCATCCGCCTCCGGCCGTTGTGAGAAAAGGGTAAACGATAACCGCTTCATCTTACGCGGGGAAGGTAGAAGAGGCAAATGACACCGTCGTCGGGGAAGAAGCAAAGGAAAAAGGAACGGTTGGACAAAATCCTGGTCCAGCGAGGCCTGGCGGCCAGTCGCGAGCGGGCTCAGGCGTTGATCCTAGCGGGCCACGTTCTCGTGGAAGGACAACGGGTGGACAAGGTGGGAAAGCGGGTTCCCGTGGATGCAACCATCCAGGTAAAGGAACAGCTTCCCTACGTAAGCCGCGGGGGCTACAAACTGGCCGCCATGCTGGACCACTTACAACTGGACGTCCACGGATTCGTCTGCGCGGACGTGGGCGCGTCCACCGGAGGGTTCACCGACGTTCTTTTGCAACGAGGGGCCCGTCGGGTTTACGCCATCGATGTGGGGTACGGCCAATTGGCGTGGAAACTGCGTCAGGACCCCCGGGTCGTCGTCATGGAACGCACGAACATCCGCCACGTGAAAGCCCTCCCGGAACCCGTCGACCTGGCCACGGTGGATGTCTCTTTCATCGGGCTTCACCTGGTTCTCCCCGTTGTCGTGAAGCTCGTGCGCGAGGGGGGATGGATCATCGCGCTCATCAAACCCCAATTCGAGGCGGGGCGGGAATTCGTGGGCAAAGGGGGGATCGTCAGGGATCCCCAGGTCCACAGCGCGGTCCTCCACCGCGTGCTGAAAGACGCAGAAGCGTTGGGGTTGGCCTTGAAAGCCCTTCTGCCCTCCCCCATCAAGGGGAGCGAGGGCAACGTGGAATTCCTGGCCGCCTGGGTGTCGGGTGGCGAGAAGAGCTTGCCCCAAGAAGAGGCCATAAAAAACGCCCTCGCCGCTGTACACGGCGAGGGCGAGGCAACGCGGGACGGTAACGAATGACCCCCTAGGCCGCCTTGGGCCACGCGGCCTCCTGGACGGCCCATTCGGGGAAGATGCCCAAGTGATATTGGGCGGCCCTCAGCGCGGCCAGAATGTGTTCCACGCTGCGCCAGGGCACGTACTCCTGAATCTCACGAGCACTCATGGGGCGGTTCTGGTTCAACACCAACACACGGAAAATGGCCGTCGCCAACGGCAGGGCAGCGTGGAGGTAATCCGGCTTCTGAACGCAAATGCTCTCCAGGCACTGGATGATCGCGTCCGTCTTCTTCACCTCCGCGGTCAGGGGATCGATCCAATCCACCTCCTGCGTGCCCACATGGGTGGGAATCTGCTCCTTACACTCCGGGCACAACTGCTCCCAGAGGAATAGGCGATAATTCAACCCCTGCCGCTGCCACCATCCCATATCGATGCGGAACTTCGTATCCTCGGTAATCTGTCGCAACTCCATGGCTACCATTCCTTCTCCGTCACGAAATGCCGACTAATGTCGCTCGACCCACTGGCCGTCCCCTAAATCCTCGTACTTCTCACTTTCGGCCAGGACGGCAAACACGGGACCGGGCGGACAACGGCGGACGAGGTTCACCGCGCTGTACAGGGTCTTCGCGTGCACCACCTTCTGCGGGTTCAGTTCGGCCAATTCGGGGAATAAGGCGTCCACCGTCTCCTGCAGGGGGGGCAGGGGATCGGGGAGGGACGCCACGTACTCGTCGAAGGCTTGCGTGTCCGCAACGGCCAGCAACACATGCTCATCCGTCTCGCAGACAACTTCCTGCTTGCTCAACTCGAACGTTACCTTGCCGTCCTTGATGCGGGCCGTGCGCACCAGCTCCCGCTTCGGCCGCCGTGGGTGGATGTCCACGATATACGTGCCCGGCTCCTCCACCTTACGCTCCACGATGATGTAGGAGCCAACGGATATTTTGTGTTTCTGGTACCAGTTGTCCAGCCCTGCGATGAGACGATGGGCCGGCGAGATCCACCCGGTAAATCGCTCCCCCCAGCGGCCGTCCACCAGTGTTATCATGGCCACGTCCGCCCGCACAGGGGGCAAGAGGTGCCGCACCCGAGAGGTCATGGGGATCGTCCCGTACCGCCAGTGGGGGTAGATGAGAACCAGCGTAGCGCTCGGCACCAAAACCGTCCCCTCGGATTCCTCCTCCTCTTCCGTGTCCGACCACTCATCGTCCAGCTCCCACTCCAGCTGCAGGAGGGAAAGGGTCAAAGAATCCCGCCGATAGGGGACGGGCTCGTAACGCAGGAGACGGGGTTCCTCGGCCAGTGCCGGGGGGAGGAAGCGGCGCAAGTACCAGCGGATTTCGCCGTTGACATCGACACTCACATAGCGCTCGTCCTGACGCAGCGCGTGGGCCAGGGACAAACGTTGGACGTCCAGGGGGATCTCCTCCGGGAGTTCCAGCTCCTTGAGGATCTCGTCGAGCGTCACCGGTTCGCCCCGCAGGTCGATGACGGCCTCGGCGATGTTCAGGTGCCCAATGTGGATTTCGGCCAGGGAATCGCGTAAGAACCATCCCCCCTCGATGTAAACGAAGTCATCCTCGCGCTTGCGCAGGTCCTGTTCCAGTGCCTCGACAACAAAGTGCCCGTACTTGGAGAAGATATCGTCCACGGAAAGGCCCCCGGTCAACGCGCTGACATCCCCGTTATCGTTCAAGCGGTGAGGCGCGTCCAGCCCGGAAGCGAACTCCCGAGGGGTTTCCTCCCCTTCCAGTTGAACCTGGATAACCTGGAAATCGGGGTACGCGGGGTTATGACCGGCCCGCTTGCCCACAACCGTCCCAACGGCGTAATCCAATGCGGGGAACACCAGGGTATCGCCGACGTTGTACGTTTCCTTTGGGCGATATACCCGCCCTTTGGACAAGATGTCCTGCAGGCGCCTCTCCTCATCCCGGATGCGTCCCTCCATCACCACCCGGGCCAGGCGCTCCGTTTCCACCGGTCGGGACGCTTCCATGAGCAGGTTGTAGATGCGATCGATGTCCTCTTCTGTTACTTTGAATTGCTTCCAATACGACTCCGTCTGGGTATACCGCTCCATTGGTCACTCCATGAATCGAATTCCACGCGCGCGAAATGGGTACAAGCCACGCAGGCCATTATATTCAGGAAAAAATTCCCTGGCAAACCCTTCCTCAGTCCTGGCGGACTCAGTCCCCCATGACCTTGCGGACGACATCGAGAATGTGGGCGGGCTGGAAGGGCTTGGAAATGATCGCATCGATGCCCGGGGGGAGGGGACCCTGGGGGGTGGCCGTATCCAGCCCCGTGAGCAACACAACATAGGGTTTGGGGTGAATGTCCGGATCGTCCCGCACGATTCGGGCGACCTCGAAGCCGCTGATTCCGGGTAACACCGCGTCGAGGAATACCACCCCAGGGCGAAGTTCCCGGATCAAGCGCACCGCCTCTTCCCCACTGGACGCGGTGGACACATCGTACCCGGCCTTTCCCAACGTCATGCTCAACAGGCGCAACACCAAAGCCGAATCATCTACGGCCAGAACACGTCCTCCCATCATTTCCTTTCCCGTGGGCGTATCGTGTACTCGTGCGGATGGGCAAACACCTCATATGACCAGGTTGGCCATGTCGAAGCCGAAAATGGCCACCGTATCGCCGTCCTTCAACTGAACACACAAATCCCAATTGTGACAGTCCTCACAGTACTGCTGGTACCCCAGGTGCTCGGCCATCGAATTCTTGGTCGTCAGCAGCTGGTTATTCAGGAATATAGTATACAACTCCTCCGCCCGAATGCCCAACCGGTCGAAGACGGATTCCAGGGATTCGCCCTCCTCGATGTCGACATCGATAATCCCACGCGTGCCGATCTCTCGCGTTAAGGGATATTTCTTGCGCAATTTTCCGTAAACGTTGACCTGTACTTTTCCCATGATGCCCCTCGACACTAACGTCACTCTTCATGAACCATGAACACCACATCCCCCCTGACGGGCTTCTCCCCCCGGGGGATGAGAGCAATAACTACGGTCTGCTCCCCTTTGTGGACGACAAAACTGGCAAAACGGACGTCCGGGTTCCGGTTGGGATAGGGATAATAGGTGTCCACTTCCCAACCGTAATGGGGCAGCTCCCGCAGGTAGAAGACCTGCAACGCGGCCAACACCCCTTCTCCTCGATACGCCTCCCACGGCCGGGAGGGATCGACATCTACCAGGATCTCTTCGGGGGAGGTGGGGACGTAGTCCGGCGGCAGGGGCAGCCCCCACGAATTCGTGCGAATCCCCTCCGTGTGTTCCACGAAGCGCAAACTTTCGACCATGCGGGAGAAAAGGGGTTGAAAGTAGGCCCTTTCATCCTTGCGATGGGTGGCCGTGAGGTGGAGAACCACGCCCCCCGCGGCCAACAGGCCAACCCACAAACGCCGATTTTGCTTGACGGGCAAAAGCAATTCTGCCTCGTACCCCTGCAGGTTCCCCACCTGGAGGGGGGATGCGCCCAACTTCTTTGCCCCCCGCATGATCCCAATGCGGGTAATGTACTGGGTCCACAGGGGTTCTATGGGACGCAGGTAGGGGTTCAGCTCCGGCCGAACGGCCAAATGCCCTGCCCGTTCCCCCTCGTAATCCAGGGACAGGGCCTCCCGATGGGCGGCAAAGGCCACGACCTCCCCATCCTCCTGCCACACCCATCCCTCGGGATAGTCCAGGGCGTACCCCCAGAGGGGATGAACGAAGGTCGGCATTACCCACCCCCCACTGCAGGGATGAAAGCCAGGCGATCCCCCTCTTCCAGGCGCGTGTCCATATCAACCTGCCGGTTGTTACGCATGATGATTTTCACCTCTTCCGGGGGGACCCCCAACCTTTCCAGTACATCCCGTGCCGTCGCTCCCTCGGGAACATCCACGTAAAGGGGTTCTCCCACGCCCAGGTGAGGGACGTATCGTCGTAACGTTGCGAACAGACGGACTTCCACGCGCATCGAATTCACATCCTCCCGAACCTCTTCTGCTCCCCGTTTCCCTCACGTTCAGGAATCAAGGGGGCCAAACACAAGGGGGCCTTCCCCCAACCCGTGGGCGGGGGAAGGCCTAGGGGAAAGGGTCCGCTCCCGGTGTTAGCCCTCGTGGACCCAGGCATACACCTTGTCCAGCTCCTCGTCGGGCACATCCCAAACCACGTTGTGAGGTGGCAAGGGCTCATAGCGCATGAACTCGGGCATACGATCGTCCGCGTTGGTGAAGCCCGCGGCCTCGTTGAACAGGCGCTCCTTCTTCAGGATCTCCTTGCCCCATTCGACCACGTCGTCGGCGGAGATATCCACCCCCATGACGCCGGCCACCGTCTCCACCATCCCCTCAAACCCTTCCTTGATGTCCAGGATGGGGAAGGCGATGAAGAGACAGTAGCCCGTGCTGTCGATGAACGCGGTCGTGGCCTGGAAGGCCAGGGAGAGTTCGGCTTTACCCTCGTAGGTGAAGGGGTCCACCTTCTGGCCCGTACCCAGGATCTCGGGGGCAATGGTGTACCCCGCGGTATGGTCCGCGCCCATGGTGCTCGTGGCGTAGGTGAAGCCGATGCCTTTGATGGCGCGAGGCTCGTACGCGGGCATGGACTGTCCCTTGACGACCGGCACGCGGTGGACGCCGAAGACCCGAGCGGTCGTGGCGACACCGTTGGCGAGGACACGCCCCAGGGGCGTATCGTTGCGAATCTCGTCGAAGAGGGCCAGGGCCTTCTCCTTGTCACCGAAGTTCAGCAACCCGGCCTCCATCGCGATGGCGATGGTATTGCCCATCTCGATGGTGTCCAGTCCCAGATCGTTGCACTCTTTGGTCATCATGGCCACGAAGTCCAGGTCATCGATGCCGCAGTTCGCGCCCAAAGACCACGCCGTCTCGTATTCAACCGACGAGGCAATGATGGTGCCGTCGGGGCCGGGATAAATATTGGAGCACTGGATGATACATCCGGGATGGCACGCGTGGCCGGTCATGCCCGCCTTGCGCTTCTCCACCATTTCCGCGATCATCTCACCGGAGATCTTGGCCGCGCCCTCGAAGTAGCCACTGGAGAAGTTGCGGGTGGGCAGACCACCGGCCTCGTTGATGATGTTCATCAACACATCCGTGCCGTAAAGGTTCAAGCCACCGCCGGGCTTGGTGATGTCGTGGGCCATAATGGCCTTGGTGAGCTTGCGGCGTCCCTGGGTGAAGAGTTCCTTGTTCTTGATCTCCACGCCCGGGCCGCCCTTGTCATCGAC
>WGAA01000074.1 GCA_015489285.1 Anaerolineae bacterium
ACCAGCGAGGCCTGGGTGACCGGACGTGTGTACCTGTCCATGACGGACCCCTGACCTTTCATCCATAGTCATCCCGCCCTCCAAGGAGGCACCAAGCCGCACAATTTACAGAAAGAACTTGACACTACTCGACAGGGGGTGACTGGCGTGTCGGGTTGGAGCTCGGCAGTGGGTGCGTGATGCGTGATACGTGATGCGTGATGCGTGACGTAGGGCCAGGTTGGCGCGGCTGGGACAACGCCGTCTTCACGCCAGCACGCACGGGGCTAAAGTCCCCGTGCTACGTCGAAGCGAAGGCCGCTGGAAGCGGCCTAAAGGGAGCCCCCGGTTCAGACTTCCGAAGTCTGCGAGACTTCGGAAGTCTGGCCCCCCCGGCCTGCCGGGGTTCGCACGGCGCTGAACCCGTGACGTCATGCGTCAGGCGGCAGGCGTCAGGGCGACAGGGGGTGACTGGCGTGTCGGGTTGGAGCTCGGCAGTGGGTGCGTGATGCGTGATGCGTGATGCGTAACTCGAAGCGAAGTTGGCTTTGCAGGGCCGGCCTTGTCTTCGCGCCAGGTAATTACTCGTTACTCGTCACTCGTTACTCACGTTGGCGCTGTAGGGTCAATCTTGTCTTCGCACCAACCCTTTTAATCGTTAATCGTCAATCGTTAATCGTTGTCTTCCCGCCGGACTCCTCACCGTCACGCCAAAGCGGTTTCCACGCCAACCAATTACTCGTTACTCGTCACTCGTTACTCACGACTCCTTACTCCCCCCATCCCTTACCTTTGTCCTTCCCGTATAACATACAGTACAATGGGGGATTGAAAACTTCCTTCGTTCGAAGGGGCGTTGTGAAGGAAAAAGGGAAGGCGGCCGGGGACGGCCGCAGGAATCTCTAGAAAGAAGGGGAGAAGGGCGCACGATGAAACACCTGACATCCGCGGAAATACGTTCGTCATTCCTCAAATTCTTCGAGGAAAAGGGACATACCATCGTTCCCAGTTCCTCTCTTGTTCCGGCCAACGACCCCACGTTGCTCTTCACAAACGCGGGGATGGTTCAGTTCAAGGATGTGTTCCTGGGCCTGGAGAAACGCCCGTACACCCGGGCAACCTCGTGCCAGAAGTGTATGCGGGTCAGCGGTAAACACAATGACCTGGAGAACGTCGGCCCTTCCCCGCGGCATCACACCTTTTTCGAGATGTTGGGCAACTTCTCCTTTGGGGATTACTTCAAACGGGAGGCCATCCACTACGCGTGGGAGCTGCTGACCCAGGTCTGGGAGATCCCCCCGGAGCGCCTCCACGTGACCGTGTACAAGGACGATGAGGAGGCCTACCGGGTGTGGCGTGAGGAGATCGGTCTCCCCGAGGAGCGCATCCACCGCATGGGGGAGGCGACGAATTTCTGGGCTATGGGGGATACCGGCCCGTGCGGCCCCACCAGCGAGATCATCTACGACCAGGGTCCCCAGGCGTGTACCTGCGGCGATCCCCACTGCTCCATCGAGCTGGATAACGGCTGCGACCGCTGGCTGGAAATCTGGAACCTGGTCTTCATGCAGTACAACCAGTTCGCCGACGGCCACCGGGAACCCCTCCCCCAGCACGGGGTGGACACGGGCATGGGGCTGGAACGCATCGCAGCCGTCCTCCAGGGGGTCCCCTCCAACTACGATACGGACATCTTCCAGGACATCATGGACCACATCCAGCGCCTCCTCGGGCACACGGATGAAGAGCGGCAACGCCATTACGTGGGCTACCGGGTCATTGCCGATCACGGACGGGCGGCCACCTTCCTCATCGGCGATGGGGTTATCCCCGGAAATGAGGGACGCAATTACGTGCTGCGCATGATCATCCGACGCGCGGCCCGCTTCGGCCGCAAGATCGGCTTCACCGCCCCCTTCCTCCACGAAGTCGCGGACAAGGTCATCGAGATCATGGGGGATGTCTACCCCGAGATCGTGGAGCGGGCCACCTTCATCAAACGCACCTTGACCGCGGAGGAAGAACGCTTCTACCAGACCCTGGACGCGGGCCTGGCCCAGCTGGAACGCATCATCGCCGAACTCAAGGCCAAAGGGGAAAAGGTCATCCCGGGCGACGTGGCCTTCCGACTCTACGATACCCACGGCTTCCCCCTGGAAATGACCCGGGACGTGGCCCGGGAGCACGGGATGGAGGTCGACGAGGTCGGGTTCCAGCAGGCGCTGGAAGAACAACGGCGTCGCTCCCGGGAACGGGCCCAGTTCAAGAAAGTGGACCAGAGCCAGGCCGTGCGCTACAAAGCCCTTCTCGACCACCTCGTTTCCACGGGCAAACTCCCCCCCGAGGGGGTCCGCCACCTCATTTACGAGGGCGTCCTGGAGGCGGATACCGAAGTCGTCGCCCTGCTCGTGGGGGATGAGCTCCGGGAGCAGGTGGGACCCGGACAAAAGGTCAAAGTCATCCTCAAGGAAACCCCCTTCTACGTGGAATCGGGTGGGCAGGTGAGCGACACGGGGATCATCGAACACATTCCCCAGAACGGCGGTGAGGCGTGGCGCATCCGGGTCACGGGGATGGAGAAACCGGCCGAGGGGCTCATCGTGCACGTGGGCGAAGTCGTTGCCGGCCACCCCAAGGTGGGCGATACGGCCCGAGCCCGGGTGGACGCGGAACGGCGCTGGAACATCATGCGCAACCACACGGCCACCCACATCCTCCACTACGTGTTGCGCAAGACCCTGGGCACACATATCCACCAGGCCGGTTCCCTCGTCGCTCCCGACTACCTGCGCTTCGACTACACGGAGACCGTCCCCCCCGACCCGGAGACCTTACGCCGCATCGAGCAAGCCATCAACCGGGCCATCATCCGGGACGACCTGGTGTGGGATGAGTGGAAAGACTATCACCAGGCCGTGGCCGAGGGGGCGATGGCCCTCTTCGAGGAGAAGTACGGGGACACGGTCCGGGTGGTGAACATTGCCAAGCCCACGCCGTACAGCAAGGAACTCTGCGGCGGCACCCACGTCCCCCACACGGGACACATCGGCTTCTTCCGCATCGTTGGGGAAGGGAGCGTGGGGTCCGGCGCGCGGCGCATCGAAGCGGTCACCGGGGAAAAGGCCGCGGAGCTCATCACCGCGCGGCTGGGAGAACTCGACCGCCTGGCGGAACTCCTCCGCGTCCCCCCGGAAAAGGTCGAGGAGCGGGTCCGTCACCTCCTCGGGGAGCTGAGCAGTCTGGAGAAGGAACTCCAGGCCTTGAAGGAGGAACGGGCCAAACAGGAAGCCCGGCAGCTCGTGGAACAGGCCGTCCTGGTGGAGGGCATCCCCGTCGTCGCGGCCCGGGTCAGCGTCACCGATCCCGACCTGATGCGCCGCATGACCGACTGGATCCGGGACCGGCTGGGGAGTGGAGTGGTCGTCCTGGGCACCGTGCGCAACGGTCGTCCCCAATTCGTCGCCGCGGTCACCAAGGATCTGGCCCGGCGGGGTCTGCACGCGGGGAAGATCGTGCGCGAGGTGGCGCAGATCGTGAAAGGCGGCGGTGGCGGCAGTGCCACCCTGGCCCAGGCCGGCGGTCGTGACGCGAGCAAACTCGACCTGGCCCTGGCCACCGTGCCGGAAATCGTCAAAAAACTGGGGGAAGCATAGGGGGAGAAGGGAAGGCACCCACCTCCACCCCAACAGCGAACGCCATGCACCCGTTTACTACAACCATCGTTCAACTGGATATTGCGGAAACGTGGGCCGGCATCCTGGCGGAGGTAGAGAACGCTCCGGCCCGGAGAGTCGTCCTCCAGGTCCCCCTGGGCAACCGGGTCCTGGAGAGCCCGGCGCGCGTCCGCGCCCTCCGTCGCGCCGCGGCCGACAAGGGCAAGCGGGTGGCCCTGGTCACCCACAATCCCAAGGTCGTGGAGGCCGCACGGCTGGCCGGGGTTCCCACCTTCGGCAGCACCTGGCGGGCTCGCTGGTTCCCCTGGTGGTACGGGAAAACCCAACCCCTCCCCAAACGCCCCACCGAACCGGCCCTCGCCCTGGCGCCGGTCCACGCGCCCCTTCCCCTGCGCAAGGGGGAACCCCTTCCCCGGTCGCCCCGGCTCCTGCCGGCCGTGGGTAGTGCCTTCGCGCGCGTGAGCTGGTATCGCTGGCTTCAGGCCGCCCTGCTCCTCATCCTCGCGCTGGGGATCCTTGCCCTGGGCGTGGGGCTTATGCTCCTCCTCGCGCCGTGGGCCCACGTGGTCCTCAAGCCCGCGCCCGAGCCCTTACGGGTCACCCTGAACCTTTCGGCCCATCCCGGCATCGACAAACCCGACCTGGGCCTTGGCGTCGTCCCGGCCCGCTTCGTCGAAGTGCTCGTGGAAGACACCATCTACGTCCCCACCACCGGTCAGCGTCTGGCGCCGGACGCGCCGGCCAAAGGGACCGTCGTCTTCACCAACCGGGTCGACCGGGAAGTGCGCATCCCCAAGGGAACCCGGGTGAGCACGGCCACGGGCAAGGCCATCTTCTTCAAGACCACGGAGGACGCGGTCCTGCCCCCGCATCGGGGGGCCCGGGTCGAAGTCCCCATCGAAGCGGAAAAGCCGGGGCCTTCGGGCAACGTGCGGGCCTACACCATCAGCCAGGTCAGCGGTCCTCTGGCGTTGGAGGTCGTCGTCACCAACCCGAAGCCCACCTGGGGAGGCGGGTTGCGCAAGGTCTCCGTGGTGACGGCCCAGGACAAGGAGACGGCGCACACCCGGGCCCTGCGTGTCCTCACGGAAAAAGCCGCGCAGGAACTGGCCAAAAAGCAACGCCCCGGTGAATTCATCCCCAGGGAAACCCTGCAGACCTTTGTCATGGCGGAGACGTACGACCACTTCGCGGGGGAGACCGCGGATCGGTTGGGACTGCGCATGCGTCTGCTCATGCGGGGGGTCGCGGTGGACGGACGGGCCGCGAAGGAGCTGGCCCTGCGCAAGCTGCGAAAGGAACTCCCCCCTGCCGGACGCCTGGTGCGGGACTCCACCCACGTCTCCATCGGTCCGGTGACCGCGTGGGACCCGACGACGCAGACGGTGTACTTCTCCGTCCGGGCCGATGGGACCTACATCCTGGACATCAACGAGAACGAGGTGCGGGATGCCATCGCGGGGAAATCGGTGGAAGAGGCGGCCGTCATCCTGCAAACCCGGTGGAAACTGGCCGCCCCGCCCGAGATCTACCTGGGACCCGAGTGGCTGATCCGCCAATCGTGGATCCCTCGGGCCTGGCGTCGACGTATGCCAGTACAGGCAGGGCGCATCCTGGTCACCGTGGACCTGGAAGGAGGGCTCCGGGAGACCTCCCGAGCGTCCTCGCCGTAGACGTCCGGAGCACTCAAAGCGCCGAAAAGAGAGGAACCGGTCGAGGAGATCGTTGGGTTGATGGAACGACAGGCGGAAAACACCCGTGGACGGTTGTTGGCCCTGGACGTGGGGGAGAAGCGCATCGGCGTGGCCGTCAGTGATGCCCTGGGCATCCTCGCCACCCCCCTCACCATCCTCCACCACACCCGATGGGAGGAGGACATCCGACGGGTGTTGGATGTGGCGCGAGAGGAAGGTGCCGTGGGCATCGTCGTAGGGGTGCCCTATTACCTGGACGGGACCCCTTCGGAGCAGACGCGCAAGGTCTTGCGCTTCGTCCGGCGGCTGCGGGAACGCACGCACCTGCCCGTGTACGAGTGGAACGAAGCCCTCTCCACCGAGGAAGCTCGGGAGCGCCTGCGTGATTCCCGGCCTCGGGGCCGTCGTCCCCGGGATCACGTGGACGCGCACGCGGCCGCAGTCATTCTCCAGGACTTCCTCGAAGCCCAACGCCGGACACCGGTCCGCCAGGAGGAGCACGTGCGATGAAACGTCGACAACGTCGCGGCACCCTGTCGCCGCCCCCCCATCCCCGAGGACGTCGGCCTGTGGAACGGCATCCTCGCCCCTTGTGGAAGCGCGTCCTCGCCCCACAAACGCCCTTGGGGATCCTGCGACTCGCGGTCCTGGGCCTGGTTCTCATCGCCCTGAGCGTTGCCTTCCTCATCGTGCGCAGCCGGGTGGAGGCCCAACTCGTTGCCGTCCCCCCGGCTCCGGAGCACGTGGAACCGCAGACTTCCCCCCTGGAACGGCTGAACCCGGATACCTTCGAGGACACCCTTATCGGCTGGTACCTGGGCCTGCGCGCCTCCGACATCAACACCCCGCCCTCGGACTCGGATGAACCCGTGGACTTTGTCGTGGAGCGGGGGGAGACCGCGCGCAGCATCGCCCAGCGCCTGCAGGAAAAGGGCCTCATCCGGGACGCGAAGCTCTTCCAACTCTACCTGCGCTACTACGGGTTGGGGACTAAACTGGAAGCGGGGCACTTCACCCTGCGGCGTAACATGACCATCCCCGAGATCGCGCGGGCGTTACAGCAGGCTCGGGCGGAGGAAGTGGTCATCACCATCAAAGAGGGGTGGCGTATGGAGGAGATCGCGGACTACCTGGGGCAGGAAAAGGTCGTCGACCCCCAGGAATTCCTCTCCCTGGCGCGCACTCCGGCCGCGCTGAGCCCGAGCATCCGCAGCAAACACGCCTTCCTTCAGGCCCTGCCCCCCGGCGCCACCCTCGAAGGGTACCTCTTCCCCGAGACATACCGGGTGGCCGTCGGCTCCTCCCCGGAGACGATCATCGCCACCATGCTGGACACCTTCGACGCGCGTGTGCCTGCCAAATGGCGGGAGGACGCGGCCGCCCGCGGCTACACCCTACACCAGATCGTGACCATGGCCTCCATCATCGAGCGGGAAACCCCCCGGGCCGACGAGCGTCCCCTGGTGGCCAGCGTGTACTGGAACCGCCTGGAAGGACGCTGTCCGGAAGCAGGGGCCTATCTCCAGGCCGACCCCACCGTCCAGTACGCGATGGGCCGTCCGGGGGAATGGTGGTGGAAACCGCCCAGCGTGGACGTTTACAGTCAGGTGCAGAGCCCGTACAACACCTATCTACACCCCGGCCTGCCTCCGGGTCCCATTGCCAACCCCGGTCTCTCGGCCATCAAAGCGGCCGTTTATCCGGCGCAGACCCAGTACTGCTTCTTCGTGGCGACGGGGGACGGGGGCCACGTGTTCGCCGTCACCCTGGCGGAACACGAGCAAAACGTCAAGCGATATCAGGGACGATAAAAAAAGCGGGACGGTCAAACGCCGTCCCGCTTTCAGTGCCCCCAAGGGGATTCGAACCCCTGCCGCGGGCTTGAAAGGCCCGTGTCCTAGGCCAGGCTAGACGATGGGGGCATAACCGTGCCTATTCTACCGATTTCCCCCGCAACGAGCAAGTTTCCCCACCCGGTTAGCGGGATCCTTCGCTGGACTGAGGACGGGAACGTGTGAAGGCGTAACGGGCCTTTATACCATACGCAGGGAAACCGTCGGGGGACTTCGGAGGTCTGAAGGCCCCGGCCTGAGATGCGTCATTCGTCATACGTCAGGCGCCGGTGAGAAAGTCGGCGCTGTTAGTGCATCTTGGCTCCGGCGACGTGATACGTAATGCGTAATGCGTGATGCGTAACCTGAAGATAAGCTTGGCTCTGTGGCGATAGCCTTGTGTCCGCGCCGGCCGGTTACTCGTTACTCCGTTACTCATTACTCGTGATGCGTGATGCGTAATTCGAAGATAAGCTTGGCTCTGTAGCGATAGCCTTGTGTCCACGCCATCCCTTTAATCGTTAATCGTCAATCGTTAATCGTTGTTTTCCATGCCATCCAGTTACTCGTTACTCCGTTACTCGTTATTCCGTTACTCATTCTTGCTCTATTCCCCTCATGCCGCTAAAATGCGGTTGTCTGTCCGTGTGGATGGTGGAAGGGGGGAGCGAGTGGATCTCAGGAAACGTCCTGCCGATAAGTCTATGGAGAAACGCCCACAAGGGGAGCGGACATCCTCCATACCCGTACACGAACGCATTCGCCAAATCCGCTGGCTCATTCCTCCCTTCGTCTTTCTGGGCGCGGCCGTCCACGAGATCATCCTGCTCCTCGTCCTCCACCCGGGCCCCGGTTACCCCCTGTGGGTCCCCGTCCTCCTCTACGGCCTGACGGGGAGTGTGGTGACCTGGTGGGGCTTAGGGCATCTGGCCAAGTTATCCGAGGAGCGGGAGCGGGCTAAAGCGGAACTCCAGGCCGCGTACGACCGCCTTGCCGAGACCCACCGTCAGCTCCTGGCCATGCACGACATCGGCCGGGAAATCGCCTCCGCGGAGGACCTGCAACACGTCCTCGAAGTCGCGGCACGGGCGCCCGTCTCCCTCATCAACGCGCGGGGATCCACCGTCGTCACCTTCGACGAGAAGAAACGCCAACTGCAGCTCGATGTGGCCTGGGGCCTGAGCAACCGCTACCTGGAAAAGTTGAGGGAACGGTTGGACGAGGGGATCCCCATGGAACGGTGCCGCACGTGCACCGTCCTCGCCGCGCACGTGGACAGCAACTGTCCCCTGTTCGACGGGTTGCAGGATGTGGCCAAACGGGAGGGGATCCACTCCCTGGCCTGTTTGCCCTTTGGGCGCGGGGAGAAACGGGAAGGCATCATCACCGCGTACTTCCCCGACCCGGAAGGACCGCCGGAGAACCAGCTGCAGATTTTCAACATCGTTGCCACGGAGATCGTCAGCGCGCTGGAGAGCGCCCGCCTGCGGGATCAACACCTGGAGGCTATCTACGCGCTGGAACACCTCCCCGAGCGTCACCCCGACCTCGACGCACTGTTGAGCCACATCCTGGACATCACCCTGATGGGATGGGATGTCCCTTGCGGGGCCATCTTCCTCGTAGAGGAGGGGCAACTGGCCCCGGACCCCGCGGTCCTTCACTGTCCTTCGCCCCTGGAGGAGGACGCGCTGGAATTCGTCCGGGCCGTGGCCCGACACGCCCTGGCGGACAAGGCCCCCTACGTGGTTCCCGACACACGTCACACGTCCATGCCCGGAGCCACAGCCTCCGACCGCATCCGTTCGGCCGCGGCCCT
>WGAA01000075.1 GCA_015489285.1 Anaerolineae bacterium
CACGCGATCCTGCACGCCCGCCCCTTCGTCGGTCGGCGACCCTTTGTCGTGGCTCTTGGGGACTCCATCATCGGCCTACACGCGCAAAGCGACGTCGTTTCCCGGATGAAGGAGGTCTTCGTGGCCCACGACGCCGACGCGGTCATTGCCTTCGAGGAGGTATCCCCCGAAGACGTGAGCAAGTACGGTATCGCCCGCGTGGCCTCCCCGGACGACGTCTTTCCCCTGGAGGACGTCATCGAAAAGCCCTCGCCCGAGGAGGCCCCCAGCACGCTGGCCATCGCGGCCCGGTACATCTTCAGTCCACGCATCTTCGACGCGCTGGAGCGCACCGACTTCGGCGCCGGCGGCGAGATTCAGCTGACCGACGCCATCCGCATCCTCATCCGTGAGGGCGCTCGGGTCTACGGGGTGCGCCTGCAACCGGGGGAGCGACGCTACGATATCGGCAACTTCCCTTCCTACTTTCGGGCTTTTGTGGAATTTGCCCTGGCCGACGAGCTGTACGGGGAGGAGTTGCAGGCCTATTTGAGGCAGTGGTTCCAGAAAGGATGAGAGGGAGCGATGCGCATCATCCGTAAACGCGCGTACGCCCGGGCCGGGTTCCTGGGAAACCCCTCGGACGGATATCACGGGAAGACGATCTCCTTCATCGTGCCCACCTTCTGGGCCGAAGTGGTGCTGTACGAGTGGGAGACCGTGGAGATCGTCCTGGCGGAAGCGGACCGCGCCCGCTTTCGCTCCGTGTACGATCTGGCGCAGGACGTGGCACTCCACGGGTATTACGGGGGGATTCGCCTGATCAAGGCCACCATCAAGCGCTTCGTGGAATACTGCGATGCCCGCGGGATCCGGCTGCCCCCGGACAACTTCTCCATCCGCTATGCCACCAATATACCCCGCCAGGTGGGACTGGCCGGTTCCAGCGCGATTATCACCGCGACCCTCCGGGCGCTTCTGGAATTCTACGGGGTGGACATGCCCCTCGTCATCCGTCCCAGCTTTGTCCTCTCCGTGGAAAATGAATTGGGCATCGCGGGAGGACTCCAGGACCGGGTCATCCAGTGCTATGAAGGGGTCGTGTACATGGACTTTTCCAAGGAGCAGGAGCGCATCCTGCACGGTCTCCCCTACTACTATTATGAACCCCTCGAGCCCGCGCTCCTTCCCCAGGTATACGTGGCCTATCACACCCGTCTGAGCGAGCCCACCGAGGTCTTCCACAACAACATCCGGGAACGGTTCGAGCGGGGCGAGGCCCTGGTCGTGGAGACGATGGCCGAGATCGCGGAGCTCGCGGCCCAGGGGAAGGAAGCGTTACTCCAGGGGGATGTGCCCCGCCTGCACACGCTGGTCAACCGGAATTTCGACCTGCGTCGGCGCATTTACCGGCTTCCCCAATGGCAGGTGGACATGGTGGAGGTGGCCCGCTCGTGCGGGGCCTCGGCCAAATTTGCCGGGTCGGGTGGGGCCATTGTGGGCATCTACGAGGACGAATCCATGTACAGGGAGCTGGAACGGCGCCTGGCCGCGATAGGCTCCCGGGTGATTCGGTTCTAGAAGGCCGAACGGTGGCGGGGATGGCCGCGTGAGGACGACAGGGTGGCCGGATGCCTGACCCGCACGTACCGACTTCCCTCATCCGTTCAAACGTATTACAATGAAGCGCGACGGAGAAAGACGTGAAGTCGGGTGCGGGGATTTTTTATGGGCAAAGCACAGGTTCCCGAGCATATCCAGGCCAAATTGGATGTCTTGCCGCAAAAGCCGGGCGTGTACCTGATGAAGGACGCGGCCGGGGAGATCCTCTACATCGGTAAGGCCGTGAACCTGCGCGCGCGTGTGCGCAGCTACTTCCACCGGAGTGCCCAGCACAACGCGCGCGTGCGTCGCTTCGTCCGTGATGTGGCCGATATCGAGTGGATTGTCGTCGGCTCGGAGCTGGAAGCCCTGGTCCTGGAGAACCAGCTCATCAAGCAGTACCAGCCGCGCTACAACGTCCGCCTCAAGGACGACAAGACGTATCCCTACATCAAGATTCACTGGCAGGACCCGTACCCCAAGGTCACCATCACGCGACGGGTAGAGGCGGATGGGGCCAAGTACTACGGCCCGTATGCCAGCGCCTGGGCCGTCCGCCAGACGCTGGATGTGTTACGCCGCGTGTTCCCCTACCTGACGTGCAACCGCACCATCACGGGACAGGACACGCGTGCTTGCCTGTACTACGATATCAAGCGGTGTGCGGGGCCCTGCATCGGCGCGGTGACTCAGGAAGAATACCGGAACATCGTGGCAGGCCTGGCCCGCTTCCTGGAGGGGGATACGGAAGGGGTCATCGCGGAGCTGGAGGCGGAGATGCGGAAGGCCGCGGAGGCTCTCCAGTTCGAGCGTGCGGCCCTGTTGCGGGACCAGATCGCCGCGGCCCGGCTCATCGCCTCCCAACAGCAGGTGGTGGCCCAGGGCATGGTCAACGAGGACATCCTCGCCTTTGCCCAGGAAGGGGACACCCGATGTGTGCAGGTCTTCTTCGTGCGTCGGGGCAAGCTCCTCGGCCGGGAGACCTTTTTCCTCGAGGGCAGTGAGGATGCCGACGTGGCCGAGGCCCTCGCCTCCTTCGTCCAGCAGTTTTACGACAACGTGGTCCAGCCACCGAGTGATATCATCCTCCCCCAGGCGATCGAGGAGGCGGAGATCATCCAACGCTGGTTGAGCCGCAAGAGCGGGGTCATGGTGCGGTTGCGCCCTCCCGAGGACGAGCGGGAGGAGAAGCTCGTCGAAATGGCTCGGGAGAACGCGCTGGAAGCGTTGCGGGCCATGCAACATCAGTGGGCTACGGACAAGGTGCGACAAGAGCGCGCGCTCCACGAATTGCAGCAAGTATTGCGCCTTCCCTCCCCGCCGGCCCGTATCGAAGGGTACGATGTGAGCACCTTGCAGGGGACGAACACGGTAGGCGTCATGGTCGTGTTCGAACATGGGGTCCCGCGCAAGAGCGATTATCGACGTTTCAACATCCGGGTTGTCCACCAGGTCCTCGAGCCCAACGATTTCGCGGCCATGCGGGAGATGCTGCGGCGCCGACTACGGCGTCTCGTCGAGGAGGCCCCCGCGGATCCGGGGCAGAAGGCCCGCCAGAGCCAGCGGGCCTGGAAACTGCAACCGGACCTCATCCTTATCGACGGGGGCAAGGGGCAGCTCAACGTCGCGCTCGAGGTGCTGCGGGAATTCGGTCTGGAGGACGCGATCCCCGTCGTGGCCCTGGCCAAGCGGGAGGAGCTCCTCTACCTGCCCGGTCAGGAAGGCCCCTTGCGCCTGGATCGGACCTCTGAGGCTCTCAAGCTTCTCCAGCGGGTGAGGGACGAGGCACATCGCTACTCCCTCGTGTCTCACCGCCAACGTCGGCGCAAGGAGACGTTCCACAGTCGCCTGGAGGAGATCCCGGGTATCGGGCCGAAGCGCCGTCGGGCCCTTTTGAAGCACTTCGGCTCCATCGAGGCCCTGCGCCAGGCCAGCGTGGAAGAACTCGCCCGGGTCCCGGGCATGAATCGGCGGGCAGCGGAACAACTTAAATCCTACCTGCGGGGTGAGAGCTCGACCCCCTCATCCCGCTGAAATCCATCGTCAAGGACATCGAAGCCATGTCGGCCCATTCGGACATGCCGGAGGGAGATGCCCTCCTCCAGACGTTGAAACAGCGCATTCGCGATTTGGCCTCCATGCCCCTGTTCCAGGGCATGCCCACGGACGTCCTCCACCTGCTGGCCCGGTCCATTCCCCCCGCGCAGCACTTCACACCGGGGGACGTCATCATACGCCAGGGCGACAAGGGGGAGAACTCCAATTACCTTTACATCGTCGGGGAAGGGCGCCTGCGCCAGTCGGGCGAAGCCCCCGACGGGATTCCCTGGTTGGAGCGCATACTGCAACGGGGGGACACCTTCGGGCGCTACACCCTCTTCACGGGCAAACCCCAGGAGACGACGGTGGAAGCCGTGGAGAGCGGGTACTTCTACCGGGTCCCCGCGGACCTTCTGCGGGAGATCCTGGAACGCTGGCCCCCCCTGCAATCCCGCCTCATCCCCGAGGAACGCATTCAACGCCTGCGGGGGATCCCCCTGTACGGCGCGCTTCCGGACCATCACATTCGGCGTTTGGCCGACCACATCGTGGAGAAGCGCCTGGCCCCGGACGAACTCCTCCAGAAAACGGTCGCTCATACCCCCACCGTTTGGGTGATCGTCGAGGGGCAGGGGGCCATCTCCCCCCTGGGGGAGGAGCCGCCCCCGCGCTTTTGGGACGCGCCGCCCCTTTCCCTCTCCCTGGTCACCGTGGGGTACGCGTTTATCGACGCGGCAGGGGGTGGGTTTCCGCGGCCCCCCGAGCAACTGCGGGCCGTCTCCGATGTCCTCCTGTACGGCCTTCCGCTGGTCAAGTTCAACGAGCTGGTGGAGCGCTTTGCCCCGCCCGTCGTGGGGGAAGAACGGCCGCCCCATCCTTTCTTCGCGCACCTCTACCCCCCTCGCGCTCCGGAACTCCTGCGCCGGGCCCTCGACCCCGAGGGGAATGTCCCCGAGGCCCTGTGGCCCCACCTGACGGGATTCGTCGCCTGGATCTTCACCCCCCGCTTTCAGACCCTCACCCGTCAGGGGGAAACGAGTGGGGTATTCTACCTCCTGGTGGAGGGGGAAGCCATCGTCCGGGCTGTGGACGAGCGAGGCCGTCGACGTCCCCGCAATTACGTGTTCCCCGGCCAGAGCTTTGGTCGAACCTCCCTTCTCACCGGCGCGGTCCACGACGCGACCATGGAGACCACGCAACCCAGCTACTGGCTGCGCCTGACCCGGGATGATCTGAGCCGGTTCAACCGCTACTTCATGCTCGCTCAACCCTCTCCCGTCCTCTCCTGGGCCCGGGGGCTCACCTGCCTCCTCATGCGCCTCATGGGGCTGGTGTGGGGGGCCGCGCGGCAGGCGGTGCAGGAGCAATGTCGCCCGTGGACGTCCATCTGGCGTTATCTGGGGGGGAGGCCGCCTTTGGCCGAGCGCCTCGTGGGAAAGCGCGCCGGGTGGAAGGATCCCGACGAACACATTCTCTGGTTCGACCGGAAGCACATCTACTTTTTCCTGCTCTCCATCATGACCCCCCTCTTGCTCTTATCCGTGGCCCTGGCCTTCTTCGTCCTTTCCCTGATGGGCCGGGCCTCCCCTCTGGCGAGGGAATTCTCGTTGATGCTCTCCCTCCTGCTGGCCCTGTGGGTCTTCTACCGCTTGTACGATTACGTCAACGACTTCTACGCCATCACCGACCGTCGTGTGATCCACCGGGAGCAGCTCGTGCCCATCCGGGACGTGTGGGAGGAGGTCCCCCTGGAGCGGATCCAGGACCTCAACCTGCGTCGGGGGTTCTTCGGGAAGTTCCTCAATTACGGCACGGTTGCGGTGCAGACCGCGGCGCCCCAGGGGGGGATTGTCATGCACAACATCCCCGACCCGGATGGGGTCTACAACCTTCTCAACCGGGCACGGAGCCGCGTGGGCGCTCGGGCGCGCGCCCGCCAGAGGGAGCGTTTGCGGGAGGACCTGCAACAACGCCTGTACGTCAACCTGCTGGCCGAGTGGTCCCCTGTGGCCACGGGCAAAGTCTATCCCCTCGACCGGGTGCACCGGGAAGAACAGGTGTCCAGGCCGCGTCGTGGGGGGGCGCTTCACATCCCCTGGACGCCCAAGATGTTTTGGCGGGCGGGTGACACCTACTACTGGCGGAAGCATTACGTTCGCCTCTTCCTGCGCATCGCGCTTCCCCTCATCCTGGTCTTGATCAGCCTGATCCTCTTCGTCCTGGCCATCTCCATGCGCTCCCTCATCATGGAGGTACACCCCAGCGCCTGGTACGGCCTGATGCTGGCCCTGTCCCTTTTCTTCTTCTTCTCCGTGGCCTTGCTCGTCTGGCGATACGACGATTGGCGGAACGACCTGTACATCCTCATGCCCGACCGCATCATCGACCTGGAGAAGAAGCCCTTCTTCATGGAGGAGGAGCGCCGGGAGGCCACCCTGGACCGGGTGCAGGATACCCGGGTGGAGCGGAAGGGGCCCTTTGCTTACATCTTCAACTACGGGACGGTCATCGTCCAGACCGCGGCCCAGGAAGGGGAGCTCCGATTTCGTTACGTGGCCGATCCTCTCGGGGTCGCGCGGCACATTGCCGAGGCCCGGGAGGCATACCAGCGCCGCCGCGAACGGCAGGAGATGGAGCGCCAGCAGGCCCTTTTCGCGGAGAGCATCGAGGTGTATGACGAACTCGTCCGGGGACGCTTGCCCCGCATCCGTCGGGAGTGGCGTCGGGACGACCTGTGAGGGGGCTGCCGAAAGCCGTCGGGACGTTTGGCAAAAGGTCGGGGGAAGGGTATGATGGAGGAAACGGAGGTTCGGAGGAGGATATGCCTGTATCCCGCATCATTACCCTGACGACGGATTTCGGCACGGCGGACCCCTATGTGGCCGCCATGAAGGGCGTTATTCTGAGCATTGCCCCCGCCGCATATCTGGTCGACGTGACCCATGAGATCCCGCCCCAGGACGTGTGGCGGGGTGCTTATGTTATGGACACGTCCACCCGTTATTTCCCCGAACAGAGTATTCACGTGGGCGTCATCGATCCCGGGGTGGGCACGGAACGCCGGGCCGTGGTCGTCCGCACGGAGCGGGCCTATTACGTGGCCCCGGATAACGGGCTGCTCACGCCGATCTTGCAACGGGAGTACCCCCTGGAGGCCGTGGTGCTGGACAACCCCACCTACTGGCGGCAGCACGTGAGCCACACTTTTCACGGACGGGACGTGTTCGCGCCCGTGGCCGCTTACCTGGCCCGAGGGGTTCCCCTCTCCGCGCTGGGCACCCCCATCGACCCGGAATCCCTCGTTCGCCTCGACTGGCCGGCCCCTCGGGTGCCGGAGGCGGGGCGCGTGGAGGGCATCGTCGTTCACATCGACCGCTTCGGCAACATCGTCACCAACATCCCCGCCCAGCTGCTGGAAGGCCCGGCCGAGGCGTGGCGTTTCCGGGTGGACGGTCAGGTCTTGCAGGGGCTGAAGCGGGCTTACGCGGAGGTGGAAAAGGGGGAACCCCTGGCCCTCATCGGGAGCAACCAGACGGTGGAGTTCTCCCTCCGGGAAGGGAACGCGGCCCAGGCGTGGAACGTCCGCGTAGGGGATAACGTAGTAGCCTGGCGTCACACATCTTCCGACGGGGGATGAGTATGGCACGATTTCGCATCGAAGGAGGGCACCCCCTCAACGGTGAGGTTCATCCCAGCGGCAACAAGAATGCGGCCCTGCCCGCGCTGGCCGCTGCCCTGCTCACCGATGAGCCGGTCGTACTCCACAACGTGCCGGACATCGGTGACGTGCGCACCATGCAAAATCTCTTGCGGTCCCTTGGCGTTTCCGTAGAACCCCTGGGCCCCCACTCCCTGCGCGTCCACGCCCGTCGGCTGAGCGGCCCCACCGTGGAACCCCGCTGGGCCAAGGCCATTCGGGCCTCCATCCTGCTGGCCGGGCCCATGCTGGCCCGTTTGGGGCAGGTACACCTGCCCCCTCCCGGCGGTGACGTCATCGGGCGGCGTCGCCTGGATACCCACATCCTGGCCTTGGAGGCCCTGGGCGCAGAGGTGGATTTCGACGACGCGTTCGAGTTCCGCACCCGTGGCCTGCGCGGCACGACCATCCTGTTAGACGAGGCCAGTGTGACCGCGACGGAGAACGCGGTCATGGCGGCCGTGCTGGCGCCGGGAACCACCGTCATCCGCAACGCGGCGTGTGAGCCCCACGTTCAGGACCTTTGCCATCTGCTCAACAGCATGGGCGCGCACATCGACGGGGTCGGCAGCAACGTCCTCACCATCGAAGGGGTGGACGCGCTCCACGGCACGGAGTTCACCCTGGGACCCGATTACGTGGAGATCGGGAGCTTCATCGGGCTGGGCGCGGTGAGCCGGGGGGAATTGCGCATCACCCCCGTTCGCCCCGCCGAATTGCAGATGATCCGCTGGGTCTTCCAGGGGCGCCTGAACGTCAACATGCGGGTCGAAGGGGACACCCTCATCATCCCCGACGAGCAGGAATTGCGGGTCATCCCCGACGTGGGGGGCGCGATCCCCAAGATCGACGATGCGCCTTGGCCCATGTTCCCCGCGGATTTGATGAGCATCGCCCTCGTCGTGGCCACCCAGGCCGAGGGGGTCATCCTCATCCACGAGAAGATGTTCGAGAGCCGCCTCTACTTCGTGGACCGGTTGATCAGCATGGGCGCGCACATCATCCTCTGCGATCCCCACCGGGCCGTCGTCAGCGGTCCGGCCTCCCTGCACGGGCAGCTCCTGGTGAGTCCGGACATCCGGGCGGGGATGGCCCTCCTCATCGCGGCCCTCATCGCCCGGGGGGAGAGCGAGATCCGCAACGTGGAACAGATCGATCGGGGATATCAGCACATCGAGCACAAACTTCAAGCCCTGGGCGCGCGCATAGAGCGCCTGCCCGACTAGGACGAAAACCCGTGGGAGGATGTCCTACCCACGGGGTAAACATATCATCCTGCGAAGGAGGAGATAACCGTGGAACGTACATTTGTCATGATCAAGCCGGACGGTGTGCAGCGAGGGCTCATCGGGGAGATCATCACCCGGATGGAGCGGCGGGGGTTGAAGATCATCGGCATGAAGATGGTGTATGTGACGGAGGAGCTGGCCCGGCGGCATTACGCGGTGCACGAGGGCAAGCCCTTCTTCCCCGGCCTGATCGACTACATTACCTCCGGTCCGGTCGTGGCCATGGTCGTCGAAGGCCCCCAGGCCATCCGGGTCGTCCGGGATATGGTGGGGGCCACGGATCCCCTCAAGGCCGCCGCGGGGACGATCCGCGGGGATTACGGGCTGGACATCGGTCGGAACCTGATCCACGCGTCCGACGGGGAGGATACGGCCCGCTTCGAGATCGACCTGTGGTTCGGCAGGGAGGGCATTATCACGTGGAAGCGGGACGTGGACCGCTGGATTCTCGAGAAGGTGGAATGAGGACGATGACGGGCACACGCGCTCCTCGGGTGGTCGCGTTGACGGGCGCGGGCATCTCCGCGCCCTCAGGCGTCCCCACCTTCCGGGGGAAGGACGGGTTGTGGCGGAACGTGGATCCCCAGCAGCTGGCCACGCCCCACGCCTTTGCCCGGGATCCGAAGCTGGTGTGGGAGTGGTACGACTGGCGGCGTCAGCGCATTGCCGGCTGCGAGCCCAATCCCGCCCATTACACCCTCGTCGAAATGGAGCGCACCTTGCCCCCCGGCCACATGGCCGTCATCACCCAGAACGTGGACGGACTGCACCAGAAGGCCGGGTCGAAGAACGTGTTGCCCCTGCACGGGGACATCTGGACGGTGCGGTGCGTGGAGTGTGGCTATCGGGCTGAGGACAGACGGGTCCCCCTGCCGGAGATTCCCCCGCGGTGTCCCCGCTGTGGAGGGCTGTTGCGGCCGGATGTGGTCTGGTTTGGGGAGACGCTGCCTTACGCAGTCCTCAACCAGGCCTTTGCCGTGGCCCAGGCCGCGGACATCATGCTCGTCATCGGCACCTCCGCGGTCGTTCAGCCGGCCATCAGCTTGGCGTACACGGCCAAGCATCATGGGGCCCGACTCATCGAATTCAACCTGGAGGCGACCCCCCTTACCGCGGACGCGGACGAGAGCATCTTCGGCTCCGTCGACGAAACATTACCCCGCTGGTGGGCCGAAAAGAAGGTCGAATGGGGACTGGCCGGGGAAACATGAACGCGTTTCCCCGCGTCCCCATTTAGGCCAACCGCACGACGACCGGCGCGTCGGCCCACAATCCTTCCAGGTCGTAATAAGCTCGGCGTTCGGGATCGAAGACGTGGACGACGACACTGCCGTAGTCCATGATGATCCACCCGCTTTCGGGGTGCCCGTGGACGCCGAGGGGTGTCGTTCCCATCTCCTTTTTGATGCGGGTGGTCACTTCATCCACCACGGCGCGGGATTGACGGGCCGACGTGGTCGTGCTGATGAGGAAGTAATCTGCAATGAGGGTTACCGGACGCATGTCCAGTAACACCAGATCCTCGGCCTGTTTCTCCTCGAAGATCTCGAGGATGCGATGGGCCAGGTCCAGAGGATCGTCCTGAGCTTCCGTTGTCTGAGTGATACGCGTTTGTACCTGTTTTCCCATATGCTCCTTTCGTGCAGTGTGATGTACTTCTCAAAAGTGTTTGGAAACGTGGGATTTTCTGGGCGCTAAACCGTCCGGCTCATTGTGAGTAACGAGTAATCGGAACGATTAACGATTGACAATTAACGATTAAAGGACTGGCGCAAAGACAAGATTGGCCCTACAGCGCCAACGCTAGTAACGAGTCACGAGTAACGAGTAACTGCCTGGCGTGAAGCCAAGGTTGACTCCACCAAGCCAACTTGTCTTCAAGTTACGTATCACGCGTTACGCATTACGAATCACGAATCACGCATCACGTTGCAGAGCCGAGCTACGCCTCCAGCGCCGACGTTCTCACCGGCGCCCGACGCATGACGCATGACGAATGACGTCACACATCTCAGCAGGCCGGGGCACTCCAGACTTCCGAAGTTTCGCAGACTTCGGAAGTCTGGACCACTTCTCGACGCCAAACACGCCCTCCAGCATCGTTCAGCTCCGGGCGGGTTCTCTCCCTTCTGTTTCCCTATCTTACTTCAACTTCCTCTTACCCACCAAAACAACCGCCAGGGGGACGGGGGGCTCTTGGGCTCGGGTGGTGTGTGGGTCGTGTCCACCACCTGAACCCGCCAGCGGACCTTTCCCCCCGCGTTCG
>WGAA01000076.1 GCA_015489285.1 Anaerolineae bacterium
CCTCGACTCTATCAGGCCTTCCGTGAATTCAAGGGCATCTTCGACCCCCATAACGTGATGAACCCGGGGAAGATCGTCGACGCGCCCCCGATGACGGAGAACTTGCGCTACGGCCCCGATTACCGGGTTCGCCTCATCCCCACGGTGTACGATTGGACCGATTTTCGGGGATTTGACCGGGCGGTGGAGCAGTGCAACGGGGCGGGCGTATGCCGCAAGCTGGATGTGGGGACCATGTGCCCCACCTTTATGGCAACTCGGGACGAGAAGGATAGCACCCGCGGGCGGGCCAACCTCCTCCGGGCGTGGATGAGCGGGAAGCCCCTCACCCCCTCCGATGAGGAGGTGCGTGAGGCTCTGGAACTCTGTCTGGGGTGCAAGGCCTGCAAGTCCGAGTGCCCCTCCGCTGTGGACATGAACAAGATCAAGACGGAATGGCTGGCCTGGTACTTCGAGACGCACGGCCTGCCCTTGCGGAACTGGGTCTTCGGACACATCCACCAGCTGAACGCCGTGATGGCTCCCTTCGCGCCCCTGGCCAACCGGGTCATGCGCTCCCGGGCCTTCAAGTGGTTGGCGGCCAAGGTCCTGAAGATCCACCCCGCGCGCACCCTTCCCTCCCTGGCCGAGGAGACCTTCCTCGCGTGGTGGCATACCCGCCCCGCCCCGGCGGGCCCGAGCCCTCGGGGGAAAGTCGTCCTCTTCCCGGATACGTTTCTCACGTACAACGATCCTCACATCGGCAAGGCGACGGTACGCCTCTTGGAAGCGGCCGGGTACGAGGTCATCGTCGCGGAGGAACGGGTGTGTTGTGGGCGTCCCCTCCTCTCCAAGGGACTCCTGGAGGAGGCCCGCGAGCACGCGCGACACAACATTCGGGTTCTTGCCCCTTACGCGCGGGCAGGGATCCCCATCATCGGGGTGGAACCGTCCTGCATTCTCACGATGAAGGACGAGTACCCCGATTTAGTGCCGGGGGAGGATGCCCGGATTGTGGCCCAACAGTGCACGACCATCGACGAGTTCCTGGCGGATCTGCTCACCCGGGAGCCCACGGCCTTGCGTTTCCGCGCGCCCGATCGGCCCGTGTACGTCCACGGGCACTGTCACCAAAAGGCCCTCGTGGGCACCCGCCCCACCCTCCAGGCCCTGGAGGCCGCAGGCTTTACCGTGGAGGAGATCCCCTCCGGGTGTTGTGGCATGGCGGGGAGTTTCGGCTACGAGATGGAACACTTCGAGCTCAGCGTCAAAATCGCGGAGGACCGCCTGCTGCCCACGCTGCGGGAGGCGCCGGAGGACGCGATCATCGTGGCCGATGGGACCTCCTGTCGCCACCAGATTGCCGATTTGAGCGATCGCGAAGGGGTCCACCTGGTGGAAGTCCTGGCCGCAGCCCTGGTAACGGAGGAGGGGCACACGTCAGGCGTCATGCGTCAGGCGCCGCTGAGAACGTCGGCGCTGTAGGCGTATCTTGGCTTGATGACGTGATGCGTGATGCGTAATGCGTGATTTGGATACGGGTTGGCGCTGTAGGGCCAATCCTGTATCCGCGTTGCCCTCACACGGAGCTAAAGAGATACTGTTAGTAAACGTGTTGAGAACAGGGAAAGCGGTCTGTTTTCCTGAAGTTTGGCCTTTGCCCCAAGGGGCAGGTGATGTACCTTAGCCGCAAAGAAGGAAAATTGGAATTCATCATGTCCTTGGTGCTGGAGTCGCCAAGAACATGATGAATTCCTCTCCTTTAAGCCGATGTAGCTTCCGGATCTATCGGCACACCTGTGGCAGGAACACCCTCCGGGTTTCGCCCAGCACCGCCCACTTGGAAAAGTGATGGGGCTGTGCCGAGAGGGTATGAGCAGCAGTGTTCACGAGACTGGTGGGTTCTTTCACCCAGGCATGCCCGTTCCAGTAGTACAAAGCCAAAGAATCCTCGATAGCCGCGCCCTTTTCCACGTTGGTGTAATGGATTACGACCGTGTAAGGCTTGCCAGGTTGCACCGCGTGTCCGGTCACGGTATCCAACGCCGAGACCTGGTAAAAATGGCCGATGCCGATGAGCGCGCCCGTCCCCGGCGCCTGTGTCGGGGATAGAATGGTGTGAGTAATTGTCGTCGGGTGGGTAAACGTTCCGCTCTCGAAGGTGTACGACGTGTGGTCAACGCGCGACGTAAAGTTGCCGCCCCCAGGGCCGATAGTTTTAGAGTAACTGTAACTGGGGCGATAGATCATTAGACCCGTGTTGCCGGCAGGAATGAATATGACATCCGCCATGACCGCCGGAATACCGCCCTTTTCGGGGAGACTTATGGCGCCAATCTGTGTGGGATGGGTCCGATCGTGCAGGTCTAGCAAGCGCAGAGTGTACACCCAACTGGTGTCGGGCTGAGATTGTTCGATCATATATGCTTCGTATCTCTGATTGGCGACACCCACAAAGTTCGGGCGGTAAGAATCGTAGGGATTGGTCCGGGGGGGCCGATAATACCCCACATCCCTCATGTTTCCCATGCGCACGATGCGTAACCCTCCATCGTCCAATCCGTGGAGCGGTTCTTCTGCTATGTAAAGGTAATAATCGCTGGTGTTGGGGTAGGTGGCAATGCTCACATCCCGGGCACAGCCGGGGATCTCTTTCGTTGTATGCTGGATCGGATGGGCAGGGTTGGAGACGTTAAGGACACGAAGTGAGCAGTTGCTGGTAACGTACAGTTTGGAGCCGTGTACAACTGGGCGTGAAAGGCGTCCCGGCCATCCGTTGAAGTTGTACCGCCTGACCATCGTTGTTGGCCTGGCCGGATTGGAAACGTCCAGGATCATAAGCCCGCTGTTTTGTACAATCACGTAAGCATAATGTCCGGAGACGGTAAGGTAAGTCAGCCCGCCGCTGGGATCCTCATACCGACCCACCCTACGAGGAGCGGATGGGTTGGCGATGTCGATGATGTCTATCTCGAAATCGCTCAGCACATAGGCGTAACGTCCTGCCACGGCCACATCTAGCGGATGGAAGGTATCATCGTCAGGCACCCAGCGCCCGACAACTCGTGGGGCGGACGGATCGGTGACGTTCAGAATATCGAGCCCGGCGGCATAGTCGGCGACATAGGCAAGGTTATCGACGATTTTAACGCTCTTCGGATTTGCAGCCGGGAAGGCGTTGTATTCCGCGATTTTGGTGGGGGCATTTCGGTAGCGAATGTTTACGATGTGCAGGCTGTTGCCGCCGACGTTCACATAAGCGACATTTCCAACCACGGCGACATTCTGAGCCGCCAGATGTGGTCCATGCACACCAGTAGAAAGATCATAAGCACCTACTTCCACAGGATGGACAGGATTGGTCACGCTCAAAATGCGCAAACCGCCATCGCTATCGGTGACATAAGCGTAGGGATAGATGACTTTCAGGCCGCCGGCAGCGCCCCAGGGCAGATCGTACGAGCCCACTTGTCGCGGCTGAGAAGGATTGCCCACATCTATCACCCTGAACTCGTCGCCGCCAAAATTCGCGGTGTAAAGATAGTGGCCCGCTACGGCCATATCCACGATACTCGTATGGGCGTCGAAAAGGGAGCCCTTTTCGCGCGGAAAAGTGGGATCCGAGACATCGTAAATCACCAAATTTCCCCCGCCCACATAGAGGTCGTTTCCCGAGAGGGCGACGGCTTGGGGATGATAATTGCTGCTATCTGAACCAAGCAGCGTGGGAACCGCGGGATTGGATACATCGATGATCTCCAGGAGGCCGCGTTCCAAGAGAAGTACCCCTCCGGTGGCAAAGGTCACATACGCTGTATTTCCCCCCACCACCACATCGGTCGCCGTATAGCCAGATGGTCCTTGAAAAGCCCCTTGTCGCGTCAAGATAACCTGGTTGTGCGCGCTTTGGACATGGATGCCGAAGACGTACAACGTATTTCCTGCTATCGCGTACACATGGTTGTTCTTGACGGCGAGCGCGTTCACTTGACGAGGCAACGCGCCACTCTGACCGACGAAAGTGGGTCGGGCTGACGTGGATATATCGACCACGACAACCCTTGCTCCCACACCAAGATAAGCATAATCTCCCTGGATGACGATATCCGTAAGTGTCCCGCCAATTTGGCCGATGAGGTCAATGCCGCCGGTTTGCTGCTGAGCAGTACCTGCCCCTGTTGCTTCCCTTACCGTATTCTGACTTTGGGCCAGGGCAACAGAGGCATTCAGGAACAATATCAGACCTACCAACAGAATGAACAAGGGGTGGTTGTAACGTATCTTCATAGAACCCTCTCCTGTAGTGCGAAAGTTTATCACTCAAAGTACTCCAGGGGTATCTGCGGGGGCGGAACCCGGGGGAAATCCTGCGAGGTCGTGTTTATCTACAAGGAAAACGCAACCCGAACGGTGACTATATTACTATGCTTGCCTGCAGGCGTCAATTCGGTATTTCACAGTGGGATGGGAGGCAGTGTTTCGCTGGCTTTGGCCTTGCGATTTCTTTTCTACGCTATGGTGCATGCATCTTGCGGGCTTTACCTGCCAGATCCCCCTCCGGGGACTCGCAACCGCCGCAAGGCGGTTTGACTACCGAAGCCTGCGGTTTCCAACTGCTGGGTGGAGTAAGCCAACAGAATCCTAAAAAGCCCCCGTGCTACATTAAAGCAAAGGCCGCCGGAAGCGGCCTAAAGGACTCCCCGGCAGGCCAGGACTCGCACGGCGCTGAACCGCCGTGCTCATTGAAGCGAAGCCCTCCGGGCTTGATCGCGTGAGGCCGCAGGCCTTCGCTAGGATGAGCCGGGCGGTTTAGCGCTCGGCGTTTCCGGGCCAACCTTTCGTTCGTCGTTCGTCAAAAGTTGACGCGTTGGCCGGGTTGGCGTCGTAGAATCAACCTCATCTTCGGGCCATCCGGTTACTCGTGACTCGTGACTCCCACTGGCTCCCCTCGATGGCTTGGCAAGGGCCGGGCGCTTGGTTACAATGGGGGCGTACAAGTGATCATCGCTACCTTTGGAGGCGCATGTGTCCATTGTCATATACATCCTCATCCTCGCCGTTCTGATTTTGTTGCACGAGTTCGGCCACTTTTGGGCAGCTCGGCGGAACGGCATTGTCGTGGAAGAGTTTGGGTTGGGGCTGCCCCCCCGAATCCTCAGCCTGGGGCGCTGGCAGGGGACGGAGTTTACCCTAAATCTCCTCCCTGTGGGGGGCTTCGCCCGCATGCGCGGGGAGGAGCAGGACGAGGGGCCGGGGAGTTTCTGGAGCGCCTCGGCCAAGGCGCGGGCAATGGTCCTCCTCGCAGGGCCCCTCATGAACATCATCACCGCCATCCTGGTCCTCACCCTCGCTTACGCCTTCCTCGTCCCCCACGATGGGCTCTGGATCCTGGGCGTTGCCCCCGGGTACCCGGCGGAGAAGGTGGGCATTCAGGCCGGCGATGTCATCCTCCGGGTCGAGGGAGAACCCGCCCTCTCCCGGGACGCGTTCATCGCGCGGGTCCGTGAACACGCCCATCAGCCCATCCACCTGACCGTCCGTCGTGGCCGGACGACGTTCACCGTCCAGGTGACGCCCATGGTGGACCCGAAAGACCATGTGCCCCGCATCGGGGTGCTCCTGGCCGAACCCCTCCCCGTGTGGAAGGCGCCTCTGGTGGCCACGGAGGAGCTTCTGTACTTCCTCAAAGCAATGATCCACTTGCCGGGGAAATTGCTCGCGGGCCGCGTGAGCCCGGAGGAGGCCCGACCTGTGGGACCGGTGGGGATTGGGCGCATTTTCGTCGGCGTGGTGAGTGAACAGCCCACCCCCATCATGCGATTGTTCGCCATCTTGCGCCTGACCGCGATCATCAGCTTTGCCCTGGGCGTGACGAACCTCTTACCCATCCCCGCGCTGGACGGCGGACGTTTGCTCTTCGTCATCCTGGAAGTCCTGCGCGGGGGGAAACGGGTGAGCCCCCAGCGGGAGGGGCTGGTCCATCTCATCGGGATGGCCTTCCTCCTGGCCTTGATGGCTCTCATTACCTACTACGATATCCGCTATCCCCCGGGAGTGTGACGGTGGAGAGGGCAAAAGACGGTCGACACGCGTGGTTTGCCGGGGTGAAAGGGTGGCTGAAGCGGTGGCCTTTCACCCGCGGTAAGCGGCTCACCTTCGTCCGGCCCATCCGGACGACATGTCCACGGTGCGGGGCGCCGGTCCCACCGGGGATGCCCGTGTGTCCCACCTGCGGGGCGCGCATTCCTGCCCCCCGCCGCACGGTGAAATGCAGATACTGTGGGTACAAAGCCCCTGCCTACCTTCGTGTTTGCCCCTCCTGTGGTCGGACCTTGCGGCCTCGTCCGGCCTGGCAGAGTTGGCGTTTGTACCTGGCCCTCCTTCTGGTCCTCGTGGTAGGCGGCGTAGGCGTCTCCAGGGATTGGACCCCACCCGTCTCCCCCGCGTCCGTGTGGGAAGCAGTGCGCGTGCAGACGCACCGTCTCCTGCCCGAGACCACTCCCGTGGCCCTTGTCATCATCCCCACCCCCACACCGACGTACACGTACACGCCGACGTACACGCCCAGCCCCACGTTCACCTTCACC
>WGAA01000077.1 GCA_015489285.1 Anaerolineae bacterium
ACTCCCGAACACGCGGTCGTCAGCAGGACGACCGTCAGGAGGAGGGCAACGTGTCGCCACCACGCTTCCCTCATCATGGCTTACCTCCTCTCCACCGGCAAGGGACCGACGGTATTGGGACTCGAGCCCGCATGGGGCTGAAGTAGCGCCGGACGCTAAACCGCCCGGCTCATCATAGCGAAGGCCTGCGGCCTCCGGCTAACAAGTGACGAGTAACGAGTAATTGGTTGGCGTGGCAGCAAGGTTCTCGCCACAGAGCCGAGCTTGTCTTCAAGTTACGCATTACGAATCACGCATTACGCATCACGTACTCCAAGCCAACAGGCCGGGGCACTCCAGACTTCAGAAGTCTCGCAGACTTCCGAAGTCTGGGCCGGGGTGCGGAAGGCCCCATATAGCGCCAACGTATCTTCAACTCTCCCAAACAGTCATCCCTTGCCCTTGTTGCCGTCGCGAGGTTTTCGCCGACGGCGCATCGTTTGTGTTTTACGGGCGGGCAAACGGCGCCGGATCTCCTGCCATAGCTGCCGGACTTCCTCGTCCCGCAGGGGGCGCCATTGTCCGGGTTCCAGATCCCCCAGGGTCAACGGACCAAAGCGCACCCGGATCAGCCGGCGCACGGGATGGCCTACCGCGGCCAACATCCGTCGGACTTCACGCTTCTTCCCCTCCGTGAGCACCAGACGCAGCCAGGTGGTATCCCCCTCCCCCGGGCCGATCAGGGCCACCCGTTGGGCCCGGGCTATCCCCTCCTTCAGGGGGACCCCCTGCTCCAGACGGGAGAGCACCTGGGCCGTGGGTTTCCCCTCCACCAGAGCCACGTACTCCCGCTCGAACCCGTAACGGGGATGGGTCAGGTAATGGGCCAACTTCCCGTCATCCGTGAGCAGGACGAGCCCTTCCGTCCGCCGGTCCAGACGTCCTACCGGGAAGAGGGGGCCCGGCAGAGGAACGTAGTCACGCACCGTAGGACGCCCTGCAGGGTCGGGGAAATCCCCCAGGACCCCTGCAGGTTTGTGGACCAGCACGTAACGGAACGGTCGCGTTTTCTTCGCCATAGCACCGGCGAGACCGTGGCTGCTTCAGGCGGCCGCCCGTCCTCCCTTGAGGAAGGGGATGATCTTCCCCAGCTCCCCCATCTCCCAGCTCACCAGGATGGGCACCGCGTTGAAGATGGAGGAATACGTCCCCGAGAGCAGGCCGATGAGCATGACCGCAATGAAGCGCTGGACCGTCGTCCCGCCAAAGAGGAGGATGGCGATCATGACGAAGATGGCGTTCAACTGGGTCGCCAGAGATCGGTGTATGGTCTCCAGCAAGCTGCGGTTGGCCAAAGTCTCGAAACTTTCCCCCTTGTACTTGGGCGCGTTCTCCCGGATGCGGTCGAAGACCACGATGGTATCCTGGACCGAGAAGCCGATCACCGTGAGCAACGCGGTGAGGAAGAGGGCATCGGCCTCCCAATTGCGGAAGATCCCCAGGATGGCAAAGATGCCCGTGGTCACCAGGACGTCGTGGATCATGGCGATAATGGCCGAGACGCCGAACCGCACCGGGTGGGGCACGTTGCGGAAGGCCCAGGTGATGAACGCGAGGATGGCCAGGGATGCGGCCAGCACGGCAATGCCCGCAGCTTGGGTGACTTCCCGGCCGATGGAGGGCCCAATGGAGCGGAACTGCAATTCCTCGAAGGGCCCGATTTTGCTCTTCAGGGCCTCGATGAGCTTGAGCTTCAACTCGTCGTCTACCGGCTTCATGCGGATGGCCACGGTCCGGCCGTCGTTGAGCGTCTGCACGACGGGGTCGAGGCCGAACTCGGTGAGGACATCGTAAACCTGGCCCGGCAGGACGGGCTTATCGAACTTGATCTCCCAGTACGCGCCCCCGGTGAAATCGATCCCCAGCTTCACCGGCGTCCCTATGGTCACCGTCAGGTAGATCATGGCAATGAGGCCGGGAACGATGATGGCCGAGGAGAGGAGGTAGAAGTACTTCCGCTTTTGCACGAGGGTGAACAGCCCCTTCCACTTGGGCTCCCCTTGGGGCACCTTCACGTCCAGAATGAGGGGATTG
>WGAA01000078.1 GCA_015489285.1 Anaerolineae bacterium
TCTGGGTACGTGGAGCCGCCGCGCTGGCGTCCGGTTCTTCTGACCTTCCTCCTCCTCATCCTGGCCCTGGCGCCCATATCCCCCCTGGTTCGGACCATCCAGAAGCGCACGCGCGGGATCGTTTTCGGGATCCCGCCGCGTATTCCCCACACGGATGTGCGGCCGTACGCGGTCAACGCGGACCTCGTGTTCCTGGATGAGAAGACGTTGTCCCGGGCGTTGGACCTTCTACAGGAGGGGGGATTTGGGTGGATTCGGGTGCGGTTCCCCTGGTTCGAAATCGAGAAGGTCCGCGGGCATTACAGGTGGGAGCCGTGGGATCGGGTGGTGCGCGCGGCACGGGCGCGCGGCTTGAACATCATTGCCCTCGTCGATGGGACGCCACCCTGGCAGCGCCCTCCCGGCGAGGAGGATAACCCGGTCACCCCTCCGAAGGATATGGAGGCTTTCGCCCGGTTCGCCGCTCAGGTGGCCACCCGCTACGGCCGGAGCATCGATTATTACCAGGTGTGGGATCAGCCCAATGTGACGCCGTTTTGGGGGAACACGCGGGTCGATCCGGCAGGATATGTACGGATGTTGCGCCTCGTCTCGCAGGCCATCCACGACGCGGATGGCACCGCGTTCGTCCTCAGCGCGGGCCTCGCCCCAACGACCCTGCATAAGCCCTTCAACATGAGCGATGTGGATTACCTGGAGGCCATGTACGCGGCCGGGGCCCGAGGGACGTTCGATATCCTGGGGGCGAAGGCGTATGAGCTCGAGGGGGGCGACCCCTGGAGCCGGGATTACACGCCCGACCGCCTGGGCGTCTCCCGACTGGTCCTCCTGCGGGAGGTGATGGAACGCCACGGCGACGCGGAACGCCCCATCTGGGTCGTGGGTTGGGGGCGCCACGCAACTCCCCCCGATTGGCACGGTCGCCCCAGCATCTGGGGCACGGTGAGCGAGGAGGATCAGGCCCAATACGTGGTGGAGGTGTTCCGCCGTAAGCGACAGGAGTGGCCCTGGCTGGGCCTGTTGACGTGGGACCAGTTCTACCCCCGGGTCCCCCAGGATGATCCTTTGTGGGGGTTCGCTCTGGTACGGCCGGATTGGACCCCCCGCCCCGTTTTCTGGGCTTTCACCGAGTTGACCCACGGTCCTCCCCTCGTGGGTATCGGCCGCTACGGCCCTCGGGCGTGGATCTGGCGCTCCCCCGACGCGCAATTGCGCCACACCATCCGGGCCGAGGGGACGAGCATCGGGGTGATTGCCACGCAACTGGTGGCCCTTGAGGCGTCCCTGGACGGTGAGGAGCGGAGCGTGTTGCTGGACGCGCGGCGGGTCCATTTTCTGGGGAAACGGTTGCCCCTGCGGCCCCACACCCTCGTCCTCCGTTTCGATCCGCCGGGCGTGACCACGTTGTTGGTGGCGCGGGATAGGCCCTGGGGGCCCTATTTGATGTTGGGGGGATTGGCCCTGGTGGCGTTGCTCGCCCTGGGCCGTTTGACCCTCTGGGCCTTCTGGCCCCCTCTGACCGATGGGGTGGTGCCGGGGTTGCTGTTCGTGTTGAGCCTTTTCTTCATGGTGGCCCCTACCTTGTCCTTGAGTCTTCTCACCCTGGCACTGATGGCTTTCTTCGTGTTTTATCACCTGGATTGGGGGATTGCCGCGGTGCTGGCGTCCTTGCCCTTTGTGGCCGTGCCTAAACGTTTGGGACCGGTACAGTTCAGTCTGGTGGAGATCTACCTTGTGTTGACCTTCCTCTCCTGGGCGGGGTGGATGTTCCGTTACGCGTTGCAGGGGGAGGGCGGACTCAATGCCCTGTCCCGGGTTCAGGAGAGGTTGTACGTGTTGTGGCGGCCCTGGGGGTTCCTGGACGTTTGGGTGTGGGTGTGGGTTCCCATAGGGGTGTGGGCCGCGTGGAGGGCCCATTATCACCAGGTGGCATGGCGCGAGGTTCGCTGGGTGGTCCTGGAGCCGGTGCTCTTCTACTGGGTGCTCCGAACCCGGTGGCGCGCGCGGGTACGGCAGGATTTGCGGGCTCGCACGGCCAGGGCGCGGACGTGGGTCCAGCGTCTGGTCCATGCCCACGGGTACGAGGAGGATGTGTCCCGCTTGTGGGCCCGCTGGGTGAACGCGTTTCTCTGGGGGAGTGGGTTGGCCGTGGTTGTGGGGGTCTTCCTCCTCCTCCGGCGCCCCGAGTCCAGCTACGCGGAGGGGGTTTGGCGCCTGCGCGGCCTTTACGGTTCTCCCAATAACATGGCCCTCATCCTGGGCCGAGCCCTGGCCCTGGCGTACGCGCTGTGGCTCTTCCTCCCCTGCACCCGCGCCGACACGGGGAAACGCCCGGCCTGCGCGGTCTATCCCCCTCCTATACCCGGTATATCGGTGCGGTGGGGGTACGGCGTGTTGGCCGCGGGATTGACGGTGGGCATGGTGGTGACGTTTTCGCGGGCGGCGCTGCTCATCGGTATGCCCGCTTTGATCCTGTACCTGGGCTGGCACGGGGGGCGTCGGGTGCGGCGGTATGCGCTGATGACGTTGGTGGCCTTGTTTGCGGCGCTGATTCCCCTGTTCTCCACGGAGCGCTTCCGCTCCCTCTGGCAGGGGAAGGGGACGCCCGCGTTACGGGTGGAGTTGTGGCGGGCCGCGGTGCGGATGCTCCGCGATCATCCCCTGTGGGGCGTCGGCCCGGACAATTTCCTGTACTATTTCCGTTCCCGCTACCTCCCCCGCCCCGACTATCCGGAACCGACGTTATCCCATCCCCATAATGTGGTACTGCACTTCTGGTTGGCGATGGGGCTCCCCGGGGTGGTGTGGATCGGCGGGGCCGTGGTGGGATTTTTCCGGCGGTTGGGGGTGGCGTTGGCGCGAGGGGAGGGGTATCCCCTGTATCGGGCTTTCCTGCTGGGGAGTGGGGGCATGATGGTGTACGGCCTGGCCCACGGCCTGGTGGATCAATCCTTCCTCCTCCCCGACCTCATGATCCTGTTCATGTTCTCCCTGGGCATCGTCACCTCCGTGGACGAACGCCTTCGCGGCCTCCCGGGCGTGTTCCACTGAGCCCGAGCGTCGAACTTTCGTCCCGCCGGTGGCTGCGGCCCCTTGCCCTAATGTGGTCCGGACTTCCGCAATCTCGAAAATATCGGAAGTCCGGACGGGCGGATGAACCGACCACTAAACCGCCCGGCGCTCCCGCGGCGGGAAGTTTGTCTTTCAAAGGCAAAAGGAATACAATGTGCCCGTCAGGCGATGAGGCTCGCCTTGAAACTGCCTTTTGGCTGATGGCCTCTACAGGATGACGACCCTGTAGGGGCTTTTTCTTTTGCCGGATTCGTCGCTCCTTTTGAGATGGTTTGGGGGGAAGATGCACGATGTTCAAGAGTATTCTTTTTGACACGGTGTCTCCGTCGTTGCGGGAAACCCCTCCGGACTTTTTTGCCGACTTAAACCTGGATCAGGTGGTGGAAGGGGTCGCTACACGGGTAGAGGATTATGATATTCGCCCCTTTTTCTATTCTCCCCTGCGGGATGTGGAGCTCATCCGCTACCGTCAAGCGATTATGCGCGATCTGGAGGATGAGGCGATCCTGAAAAGCGTCAAGGAGTTTTCCCGGGGGATGCGGGCGGTACGCCGCTATACCGCTTTGTCCGACAAGTTAATGTACGAGTATCACAAGATGGGATGGTTCTTGGAGGCCGTATGGGTATACGTGGAAACCGTCCGGCGATTGCAGGAAACCCTATCCCGGCTCTCCCCTGGGTCCCGGGGATTCGCGGATTTCAAAGCATACATCACGGAGTACGCAACGTCCCCCGAGTTCATCACCCTGGCCGAGGAAGCCCGTCGGATCAAGGACGCCCTGAACCGGGTCGAATATGTGCTCATCATCAAAAGTGGGAAAGTAAGTGTAAAGCGGTACGAAGGGGAACCCGCTTACACCCCAGAAATCGAGGAGGTCTTCGAAAAGTTCCGGCAAGGTGACGTGCGCGACTATCGGGTGGATATGCGGGAGAACGGGGGCATGGACCATGTGGAGGCCAGAATATTGGAGTTCGTCGCCCGCCTGTTTCCCGAACCCTTTGCCGCGTTGAGGGCGTTCTACGACCGCTATCACGGGAACTTCTTCGACGCCGTCCTGGCTCGTTTTGATGAGGAAGTGCAGTTTTATGTGGCGTATTTGGAGTTCATCCGGGAAATACGCCGCAAGGGATTGCCTTTCTCCTATCCCGAAATCGATGTGACGGGGAGGGAGGAGGAGGTCAAAGATGGATTCGACGTGGCCTTGGCCTATCGCTTGCTCCACAGCGATACACCGGTGATCTGTAACGATGTGCGCCTTCGAGGGGAGGAGCGGATACTCGTTGTGACCGGGCCTAATCAGGGGGGAAAGACGACGTTTGCCCGCATGGTGGGGCAATTGCACTACCTCGCCGGGTTGGGCGTTCCCGTGCCGGCTCGGTACGCCCGTCTTTTCCTCCCCGACCGTATATTCACCCATTTCGAGCGGGAGGAGGATGTGCGCAACCTCCGGGGCAAGTTGCAGGATGACCTTATCCGTATTCACGATATTCTCGTTCGGGCTACGGGGGAAAGTCTCATCATCCTGAACGAAATTTTCGCCTCGACGACGTTGGAGGACGCCACTTTCCTCGGCAAGCGGATTATGGAGCAGCTGCAGGCCCTCGATGCATTGTGCGTCTGGGTGACCTTTGTCGATGAGTTGGCCCGTTCGGGAGGAAAGGTAGTGAGCATGGTTAGCATGGTGGACCCCCAACGTCCGGAGGTACGGACGTTCAAGATCGTCAGGCGAGCAGCCGATGGCCTGGCGTACGCGCTTTCCATTGTGCGGAAGCATGGGTTGACGTACGAGCAGATTGTGGAGCGGATTCCATCATGAACGTTTTGTTACTCTACCCTGACCGACGTTTCCAACCCGAAGGTGCATTTCCTCCCCAGACCGAGGATCTGGTGGCCGATTTGGGGCTTGATGTGCTTTTCGAGGCCATGTCACAGGGGGATGAATTTATCCACGATGTCGTGAAGGAGGTCTTGCTGTCCGGGGAGACGGACGTGCGGACGATCCGGTATCGTCAGGCCGTGTTGCAAGATTGCCTGGCCCATCCGGATGTGGTGCGACGAATGTACGATGTTCCCCTGCAGGCCCTGAAACGAAAACGGGAGCAGTGGTTGGGCATTTTCGGCTCGTACTACCCGAGCAGTATCCTGAGCAGCGGCCGCCACATGTTAGAAGTGTACTTCGAGTTACTTCGGGAACTGCGCCAGATCGCGGATCGGTACGGCACGTCCTTTCGATCGCCGGGATTTCGTCGCTTCTTTGCCATGTTACAACAGGAGCTGGATGATGCGTATCTGGCTACCGTGTCCCGGCATCTCAAGATGCTCCGGTTCCGACGCGGGGTATGGGTGAGTGCGCGGTTGGGTAGGGGAAATGAGGGAACGGGATATGTGTTGCGGCGCCCCGATGCATCCAATGGAGGGTGGATGCACCGCATTCTGGGGAAGGGGTCACCGATATACACTTATACCCTGCCATCCCGCGATGACCAGGGTGTAAGAACGTTGGCACAGTTGCGGGATCGAGGGCTCAACCGGGCAGCAAACGCGGTTGCCCAAGCAGCCGAACATGTGGAGAGTTTCCTCATGGCCCTGCGCGCGGAGTTGGCCTTTTACATCGGGGCTCTGAATTTGGCCGAGATGCTGGACCGCTTGGGGATGCCTGTGACGTTTCCTGTGCCCGCGCCCCTGGAGGAGGAACGATGGCAAGCGCGGGGGTTGTACAACATCGTCCTCGCGTTGAACGGGCCGAGCAAAGTGGTCCCTAACGATGTGTCCGCCGACGGAAAGCGGCTGGTCATCATCACCGGTGCGAATCAAGGGGGGAAGTCCACGTTTCTGCGCAGTGTAGGATTGGCCCAGCTAATGATGCAAAGTGGCATGTTCGTCCCCGCGGTTGAATTCTCCGCCAGCGTATCCCGGCACGTCTTCACGCATTTCAAGCGTGAGGAGGATAGTACGATGAAGAGCGGTAAGTTGGACGAGGAGTTGGCTCGGATGAGCCGAATAGTGGATCGGCTGCGACCGGGCGCTATGGTATTGTTCAACGAATCATTCGCTGCCACGAACGAACATGAGGGGTCGGAGATCGCCCGGCACATTGTGAGTGCGTTGGTGGCCCGAGGGATTCGGGTGTTCTTCGTGACCCACCTTTACGAGTTCGCGCGGGGATTATGGGAGGAAGGACGGGAGGATACCCTCTTCTTGCGGGCGGAACGGCGGCCCGACGGTCGTCGCACCTTTCGGATAATTCCCGGAGCGCCTCTTCCCACCGGCTTCGGCCCGGACCTCTACCGGGAAATATTCGCATCGTCCTCTTCGTAGGGGGGGACCGAGGGATTCCTCTGACCCGTCGATTCCGCGTTTTGAATTCCGGGTCCTCTTTGGGGACGTATTCGGGGTGAGGTAGGAGGGTGGGGCGCCCATTAAAAAGGCGCCCCGGGCAGGACTCGAACCTGCAACCTACGGATTCGAAGTCCGTTGCTCTATCCATTGAGCTACCGGGGCGCACTGCATTCTATTATACGCACATCTTCTCCCTTTGTCACGTTTGTCCCCGGCGTTGGAATTCCCCGGCCGGGAAAAGGGACCGGGGTTCGGGGCGGCCTCTTCTCCTGTTGACGAACCTCACCGATCGGGGTAGAATGAAGGGGCATTGGACATACCATCCCCGCAGCATCCTACCAAGGAGGAGAGAACATGAAATATACACTTACCCTTTTGCTCGTTGCCCTTGTCGTCCTCCCCGCGTGCGGACCCGGTGCCGCCCCAACCCCAACGCCTGTCCCACCGACGCCTACGCCCGCACACGCAGCTACCCCATCCGCAGCTACACCTGCGACCGAGGAGGTACAGCTCGCGCCCGAGCTCAACGTCTTCAACTGGACCGACTACATCGACGAATCCCTGCTGGAAGAGTACGAAAAGACCTACGGCGTCAAGATCAACTACGACACGTACGCCTCCAACGAGGAACTCCTGGCCAAACTCCAGGCAGGTGCCACCGGTTACGACGTCATCTTCCCTTCCGACTACATGGTCGCTCAGATGATCGACCTGGGGCTCCTGGCCGAATTGAACCTGGACCACATCCCCAACTTCAAGTATGTCATGGACGATTTCAAGGATCCCCCCTTCGATCCCGGGAACAAGCACTCCGTGCCCTACCAGTGGGGGACCACCGGCCTGGCCTACCACGTGCCCACCTTCGGTGACGAAGTCCCCGATTCCTGGGCTTACCTCTTCGAACCGGATCACCTGAAGAAGTACGCGGACAAGGGGGTAAACGTCCTCGACGATCCCCGGGAACTCATCGGTGCGGCCCTCAAGTACCTGGGCTACTCGGTGAACGATACCAACAAGGAGCACCTCTTCCAGGCTCGAGACCTCATCCTCAAGGCCAAGCCCTACTGGAAGACCTTCAACTCCTCCGACTACGACGACACCCTCCTCATCCCGGGTGAGGTCGTCCTCTCCCACGCCTGGTCCGGTGATGCCTTCGTCGCGGTCTGGGAGACCTACGACGAGGACAAGGACGAAGCCGTGTGGTGGTATGCCATTCCCAAGGAGGGGGGTGTGAAGTGGGTCGACAACATGGCCATCCCCGCGAGCAGCAAGCGGAAGCGCACCGCGGAGCACTTCATCAACTTCCTCCTCGCTCCCAAGAGCCAGGCGGCCATCACCAACTACACCTACTACGCCAGCCCCTCCGAGGCGGCCAAGAAGTACATCAAGGAGGAAATCCTCAACGAGCCGGCCATCTACCCGCCCAAGGAGGTCATGGAGAAGCTGGAGTGGCTCGAGCCCGTGGGCGATGCGGCCACCCTGTACGACCAGATCTGGACGGAGATCAAGAGCCAATAACGTGAACCCGAGACGGGGGAGCTCACCCCTCCGGGCTCCCCCGTCGTGCACACCCCGCCCCTGGAGTCATCCGGACATGTCCCGAAAACGACGGCAACGCAGTCAAACCACCGCGTTCGGTTCCCCCTCCCGGGAGAGTCACGACGCCACCCGTTTCTACGGCAGCCGCTTGTACGCGGGGCTCCCCTCCGAACAATCCGTTCCCTACGAGGAGCAACCCGTGCCCCAGGACATCATCGACACCATCCTCACCGCATCGGCCACAGACATGTCCCACCTGCCCGATAACAGCGTCCACCTGATGGTCACCTCTCCCCCGTACAACGTGGGCAAGGAATACGACGAGGATTTGACCCTGGAGGAATATCGGGCGTTTCTCCGTCGGGTATGGGGTGAAGTTTACCGCGTTCTCGTGCCCGGAGGCCGGGCGTGCATCAACGTCGCCAACCTGGGGCGGCGTCCTTACATCCCACTCCACGCCTTCGTCATCGAGGACATGATGGACGTGGGCTTCCTCATGCGGGGGGAGATCATTTGGAACAAGGGGGCCAGCGCCAGCGCGTCGACCGCGTGGGGTAGCTGGAAGTCGGCCAGCAATCCCACCTTGCGGGACATCCACGAGTACATCCTCGTCTTCTCCAAACTCACCTTTCGTCGGCCCAACCCGTCCAAGAGGGAAAGCACCATCACCCGGGAAGAATTCCTCGAATTCACCAAAAGCGTCTGGTCCTTTCCCGCGGTCAAGGCGCGGCATGTAGGGCATCCCGCCCCCTTTCCCGAAGAACTTCCCTATCGCTGCATCCAGCTCTACACCTTTCGCGGGGAAGTCGTCCTCGACCCCTTCATGGGAAGTGGGCAAACGGCCCTGGCTGCCCTGCGGACGGACCGACATTTTGTGGGCTATGAGATCAATCCCGAATATGTTGCCCTGGCCGAAGCGCGCCTCGCGGCTGCCCAATCCCCTGAGACCGCCTCACCCGTTACGGGGACGCAACGGCCGGACGCACATCCTCCGTCGGCAACATCTCCAGCAGATCGCGAACCCGCCGACCGAGACAGGGATGAATGAGGTCGGGGGCGATATCGGCCAGGGGGACGAGGACGAAGGCCCGCTCGTGGAGTCGGGGGTGGGGAATGGTCAGCTCGGGGGTACTTGTGCACACCCGGTCGTAGAAGAGAATGTCCAGGTCGATGACCCGGGGGCCGTACCGCACCGTAGGACGTCGTCCCAGATCCCGTTCCACCTCCTTCAGCGCGGCCAGCAGCCCCCGGGGGGAAAGGTCCGTCTCGCCGCTCAGGACCATGTTGAGGAAGTCCGGCTGGTCCGCGTACCCCCAGGGAGCCGTCTCGTACACCCGGCTGACCGCGTCCACCGTCATGAAGGCGCGCATCCGCTCCACCGCCCGGCTCAGATACCCCCAGCGGTCGCCCAGGTTCGAGCCCAGGGCGACGTACACCCGGTGTTTCATTGCCCCTCCAGCCAGGCGTCCATCGCGCGGAACAGGGACTCCATATCCGCCTCCGTCGTCTCCCCCATGTGGGCGATGCGGAACGTCTTCCCCTTGAGGCTCCCGTAGCCGTTGGAGATGGTCATCCCCTGCTCCCGGAGATACGCGTTCAACGCCACCACATCGATTCCCCGGGTATTCCTCACGCAGGTGACCGTTTGGGAGGCGTACCCCTCCTCCGCGAAGAGGTCGAATCCCCGCTCCCGTGCCCACCTTCGGGTCATTTCGGCCATGCGGGCGTGGCGGGCGAAGCGGTTCTCCAACCCCTCGGCGAACATGATGTCCAGCTGGCGGTCCAGGGCCCAAAATAGGGAGATGGCGGGGGTCGCGGGGGTGGTGTTACGCTGCAGGTACTTTTCCAGGATAAGGAAGTCGAAATACCAGCCCCGGCCTTCCACCTCTTTCGCCCGTTCCAGAACCCGGTCACTGACCGCGGCAAAGGCCAGCCCCGGGGGCAGGGCCATCGCCTTCTGGGACGAGGTCAGCGTCACATCCAGTCCCCACTCGTCCACGGGGATGGGCACACCACTGAGGGAGGAGACCGCGTCCACGAAGATGAACGTATCCGGGGCCACCCGGCGGACGGCCCGGGCGATTTCCCCGACGGGGCTCATCACCCCTGTACTCGTTTCGTTGTGGACGATGGTGACCGCGTCGAAGGGGCCGTGCTTCTCGATGGCTTCGACCACGTGTTCCGGCTTGACGGCCTGGCCCCAGGGGATATCCACGCGCACGACCTCTTTGCCGCACCCCACGGCAACGTCGTGCCAGCGTTGGGAAAATGCGCCGTTGACCATGGCCAGGACGCGGCGACGAACCCCGTTGCGGATGGCGGCTTCCTGCAATCCGGTCCCCGAGGAAGCGGTGACGTATACCCGGTACCGGGTGAAGAAGAGGCGGCGAAGCTTTTCCTGGACGCGGGCGAATAGGTGTTCGAAGGTGTCCGTGCGGTGTCCTATCATGGGGTGGGTTTGCGCGGCCAGCACCTCTTCCCGCACGTTGGTCGGGCCGGGGATGAACAGTTTAGGGAACATCATGGGACAGGTCCTCCTCTTTTCCGCGTTCTCTGTCTGACACGGCCGGGATCATCCGACGTTCTCACGCAGGAGCCCCTTCCACCGGTGGCCCCAAACGCGGATTTCGTCGGAAAGCGTAGCTATTGTAGTATGTGCCTACCAGGAGGGCAAGGAGGCTGGGATGGAGCGAGGGCAGCAGATAGAGGTTCAGGCCCACGTGCGCTGGAATGTTGCCGTCAACGTCATCGAAGGCGCCTTCTTCTGGATCGGGAATGCCTTCTATTCCTTCCAGACGGTGTTGCCCTTGTTCGTCAGCAAGTTGACGGCGAGTCCCTTTGCCCTGGGATGGGTGTCCACGGTGGGGAACAGTGGGTGGCTTCTGCCCCAGTTGTTCACCGCCCGTTGGGTGCAGCGCACGCCGGTGAAGAAGGATATCGTCGTCAAGGTGGGGTTCTTCAGCGAGCGAATCCCCATCCTGGTGCTGGCCCTCATCGCCTGGTTCGTCGTGCCCCGTTCCCGGGAGCTGGCCCTGTGGCTGACGTTGTTCACCGCGACGTGGTTGGCTTACGGTTCGGGGTTGATTGCCATTGCCTGGCAGTCCATGGTCGCCAAGGTGATCCCCCAGAACATCCGGGGACGGTTTATGGGGACGGCCAGCGCGCTGGGGATGGCCGGAGGGGCCGGGGCAGCCGCTATTGTGACGTACATCCTGAACACGTATGCCTTTCCGGGGAACTTCGCCCGGTCCTTTGCTCTGGGCGCCCTCGCGGGGTTCCTCTCCTGGTTCTTCCTCTCCCTCACCCGTGAGCCCCCCGATCCCCTCCCTCCCGAGGAGGAGAGGGGCACCTTTTGGCGGGCGATTCCGGGGGTCCTGCGGCGGGATCCCTATTTCACCCGTTACCTGGTTGCCCGCATGTTCGTGGTGGCGGGGAATATGGGGGCGGGTTTTCTCGCGGTGTATGCGGTGGGACGGTGGCACTTGAGCGACGGTCAGGCGGGGGTGTTCAGCGGGGTGAGCATGGCTGCCCAGTTCGTCGCCTACCTCCTCCTGGGGGCCCTGGCCGACACGCGTGGGCATGTGGTGGTGCTGAAGCTTGGCGCGCTGGTCACCACCCTTTCCTTCGCCGTTGCCGCGGTGACCCCTTACGTGTTCCTCATCTACGGAGCCTTCGCGGGGTTGGGCGTGGCTATGGCCTCGTACATCGTTTCCGGCATGATGATCGTGCCCGAGTTCGCCCCGGGCGAGCGATTGCCCCTCTACTTCGGACTCTCCAGCACCTTGCCGGGGATCGTCTCCATGCTGGCTCCCATGGCCGCGGCCACGCTCATCAGCATGTGGGGGTACCGGCCCATGTTCCTCATTTCGGCGGGGCTGGCAGCTACGGCAACCGTGTTGTTCCACCGCTGGGTGGTGGATCCTCGATGTTTGGGTAACGAGTGACGAGTAACGGAGTAACAAGTAATTGGTTGGCGCAGGAAAACAACAATTAACGATTGACGATTAACGATTAAAGGAATGGCGTGAAGACAAGATTGTCCGACAGCGCCAACCCACTCCCTAAATTACGCATTACGCATCACGTATCACGTATCACGTATCACGTCATCACGCCAAATCGCGCCTCCAGCGCCGACGTCCTCACCGGCGCCCGACGCATGACGTGTGACGCATGACGTTACGCATCACGTTCCCGCGCGTCGAGGAGGGCAAAGGCGAGGACCTGGTCTACATGGTCCACGGGGATGATGTCCAGGCCTTTGCGCACCCGTCTGGGCACATCGACCAGATCTTTTTCGTTCCTTTTGGGGATGATCACGTGGCGGATGTTGGCGCGATGGGCGGCCACGATCTTCTCCTTCAGCCCCCCGACGGGGAGGACGCGACCCCGCAGGGTAATCTCCCCCGTCATGGCCACATCGGGGCGGACGGGACGTTTGCTCAGGGCAGAGACGAGCGCGGTGAGCATGGTGACCCCCGCGCTGGGGCCGTCCTTGGGCACCGCCCCTTCGGGCACGTGAATGTGAATATCGAGCTTGTCGAAATCCACGTCCCCGTAGCCGAAATCCGCCGCGTGGGCTCGGGCGTACGAGAGGGCCGCCTGGGCCGATTCCTGCATGACCTCCCCCAGTTGGCCGGTGAGGGTCAACATCCCCTTCCCGTCCATGAGCATGACCTCGACGAGGGTGATCTCCCCGCCGCCTTCGGTCCAGGAGAGGCCGGTGGCCACCCCGACCTGGGGTTCCTTCTCCGCCTCGTTGTACATGTTCTGGGGCGGGCCGAGGAACTGTTCCAACATACGGGGGGTGATCCGCTTGGGCGCGCGCTTGCCCTCCGCGATGCGGCGGGCCACCTTGCGGCAAATGTTAGCGATGGCGCGCTCCAGGTTGCGCACCCCGGCCTCGTACGTGTACTCCCGGATGATGCGCAAGATGGTGGCCTTGGGAAATTCCAGGCCGTAGTCGCTGAGCCCGTGGGCCTCCAGCTGGCGTGGGATGAGGAAGCGGCGCGCGATCTCCAGCTTCTCGCTCTCCACGTAGCCCGGGAACTCGATGATCTCCATGCGGTCCAGGAGCGCGGGCGGGATGCTGTACAGGGTGTTCGCGGTGGTGATGAACATGACCTTGCTCAGGTCGTAGGGGATGTCCAGGTAATGGTCCAGGAAGGCGTGATTTTGCTCTGGGTCCAGCACTTCGAGGAGGGCCGCGGCCGGGTCCCCGCGGAAGTCGACCCCCAGTTTGTCGATCTCGTCCAGCATGAAAAGAGGATTGGACGACCCCGCGGTCCGCATGGTTTGAATGATGCGGCCGGGCATGGCCCCGATGTACGTGCGTCTGTGCCCGCGGATTTCCGCTTCATCCCGCACGCCTCCCAGGGAGAGGCGCACGAACTTGCGACCCAGGGCCTTGGCGATGGACTTGCCCAGGCTCGTCTTCCCGGTCCCGGGGGGACCCACGAAGCAGAGGATGGGTTGACGCATCTTGTCCGGGGCCAGTTTGCGGACCGCGATGTGTTCCAGGACGCGCTCCTTGGCCTTTTCCAGGCCGTAGTGCTCCTCGTCCAGGATCTTGGCCGCCCGTTCGATGTCCATGTTGTCCTCGGTGTACTCGTTCCAGGGCAGGCTGAGGATCCAGTCCAGGTACGTGCGGATGATGGCGACCTCGGGCGCGGCCGCGGGCATGGCGGCCAGGCGTTTGACCTCCCGTTCCGCCTTTTCCCGGGCTTCCGGGGGGAGATGGGCCTTCTCGATTTGGGCCCGCAGCTCGTTGATGTCCCGCTGCAGGTCGTCCAGTTCTCCCAGTTCCGCCTGAATGGCCCGCATCTGCTCCCGGAGGAACCATTCACGCTGGTTCTTCTCCATTTCCTGCTGGACGTGGGCGTGGATTTCGTTTTCCAGCTCGAGCACGTCCAGCTCTTTACCCAGGAAGAGGCTCACCTTCTGTAGCCGCTCCACCGGGTCGATGGTCTCCAGGATGTCCTGGCGTTCCTCCAGGCTGATGTCCAGAACGTGGGCGACCAGGTCGGCGAGGCCCCCGGGGTCGTCGATGTTCATGGCCGCGATGTACGCGTCTTCGGGGAGGTTGGGGTTGAGCTGGACACACCGCTCGAAAAGGGTGAGGACGACGCGCATGAGGGCTTCGACGATCACGCCCTGGGGATTTCCCTCGAGGATGGGGATGGCCAGGGCCCGCAGGTATGGGCGTTGTTGGGTGAAACGGACGATGCGAGCCCGGTTCAACCCCTCGACGAACGCGCTCAACGTCCCGTCGGGGAGGCGCAAAGTGCGCCCGATGAGGACCTCGGTGCCCATTTCGTAGAGGTCCTCGGGCAACGGAGCTTCCAGGTCCGGGGCTCGCTGCGCGACGACGAGGACGGGGAGGTTCTGCTCCTGGGCGTCCTCCAGGGCCCGATGGGTGCTTTCCCGGGTGATGAAGAGGGGAAGGGTGACGGCGGGAAAGACGACGACGTCCCGCGTGGGAAGGACGACGTATTCCTGCGGCTCGCCTTCCCTGGGTTCCGGTCCGCTAATGGTGTAGCGTTCTTCCCGGAAGCGGGAAATGGTTTCGAAGAGGAAATCGTCGAACTCGACGTTCTCCAACCAGTGGCTTATGGGGTTTTTCTGTCCCTTCATCGCTCGAGCCGTGTGTCCTTGTACTCCCTGAGTTTTAACGGTTCCTTTTTAGTGTACGTACCCCCCGGATGGCGGGTTCCACCGCACGTGGGAGGATGGGAAAGTCGCTCTCGTAAGCCCAGTCGTCCGGGGCCAGGCGGCCGTAGCCGTGAGCCCAGATCTCCCGCACGGCCGCGGCGAGGAAGATGGAACCGCAGGTGCAGATGAGGTCGTTGGGACCGGCCAGGGCCAGCGCGTGGGCAAAGGCCTCCTCCACGTACTCCGTGGCGTAAAGGTCCGGGCCCTCGCCGGAGGGCACATGTTCCAGGATGTGGTCGGGAGAGGCCGCCCGCGGGTGACGGGATCGGGTGATGAAGAGGGTGTCCGCGTGGGGCCACAGGAGCTCCAGCAGGTCGGGAATGCGTTTGTCCGCGGAGACGCCGAAGATGACGTGCAGGTTCTCGTGGGGGAACCAGCGGTAGATCCCGTCCAGCAGCCGCCGGAGGGCTTCGACCGTGTGGGCGCCGTCGATGAAGATGACCGGTTGGCGTTGGAGGACTTCCATGCGCGCGGGCCACCACACGTGGCGGATTCCCCGGCGCATGGCCTCTTCGTCCACGGGCCATCCCATCTCGCGCAGGTGGTGCAGGGCAATGACGGCCAGGGCCGCGTTGACCCCCTGGTGCATCCCCCGCAACCCCACTTCGACGTGTTCGTAGCGTACCCGGTCGTTCCACACGCTGATGTGAAGTCCCGAAGGGGTCACCCGTTCCACCCGGTAATGCCAGTCCCGCCCCAGGAGGATGAGGGGCGCCTCCCGCTCCTCGGCCAGACGTTCCAGGACGGCGACGGCTTCGGGGTCCTGGGGAGCCACGATGACGGGCGCGCCCGGTTTGATGATCCCCCCCTTTTCGCGCGCGATCTGGGCCAGCGTGTCCCCCAGGATGGCCGTGTGCTCCAATCCCAGGGAGGTGATGATGCTGAGTTCGGGATGGACCACGTTGGTCGAGTCCAGGCGTCCCCCCAGGCCCACTTCCACGACCGCGATGGGCACTTCCTCCGCGGAGAAGTACCAGAAGGCCAGGGAGGTGAGGAGTTCGAACAGGGTGGGTTTGAAGGGGAGATGTTCCACCACGCGGCGAAGCCGTTCCACTCCTTCCACCCAGCGGGATTTGGGGATGAGACGGCCGTCCACCCGCATCCGCTCGCGAAAGGTGTGCAGGTGGGGCGAGGTGTAGAGACCGGGACGCAGGCCCGCGAGGCGCAGCGCGTGTTCGATCATGGCCGCGGTGGACCCTTTGCCCTTTGTCCCCGCGATGTGGACGCTCGCGAAGTCCTCGTGCGGACGCGCCAGAGCGTCCATGAGCGTTTCCATGTGGGAGAGGTTCCACACCCGCTCACTGTACGGGATGTGACGGTATGAGGCCAGGTTGGTAAAACTCAGCAGGTAGTGTAACGCGTCTGTGTAATCCATTCTCCTCGCTTTTTCACTCCAAGATGACGTGATTCGTAATGGGTGATGCGTAATGCGTAACGTTATTCGTCATACGTCAGGCGTCAGGCGCCGGTGAGAGCGTCGGCACTGCAGGTGCGGCTCGGCCTGATGACGTGATGCGTGATACGTGATACGTGATACGTAATGCGTGATGCGTAATGCGTAATTTAGGGAGTGGGTTGGCGCTGTCGGACAACCTTGTCTTCACGCCATTCCTTTAATCGTTAATCGTCAATCGTTAATTGTTGTCTTCCTCCGCCATTCAGTTACTCGTGACTCGTTACGTTTAGCGCCCGGCGTTACGCCGAGACAGGCCCAAGTTCCCGAGCGCTTTTTCCAACGTGATAATACACTTGAACAGGCAAAGGGGCAAAGCCTTCATCCGAGCTGCCACACGTCTCCTCGGAGGTCACTCCCAGGGGGCCGGGGGGACACGCAGGACCGTTTCCCGACGCAGAAGGACCTGGCCCGGACGGCCCGAGGGGTGTCGGCGCACGTCGCGCACCCGGGCCATCTGGACGTCCACCGTGGCGTTGTGCCTCGCGGCCGAATAATACGCGGCCACTCCGGCCACACGCCGGACGGTCTCCTCGGAGACGGGACGTCCCCCTGTGCGCAGGACGACGTGGGCCCCGGGCACGTTGCGCGCGTGGAACCAGAGATCATCCGGGGCGGCCCGTCGGAAGGTAATCTCATCGTTCAGGCGGGCGCTGCGCCCCACGAGGACGGTGTAGCCCTCGGGCGTGGTAAAGGTCAGGGGCCGAGCCGGTGGAGGGGGAACCCGTTTCTTCCGCGGTTTGACGAATCCCCCGCGGATCAGGGCCTCTTCCA
>WGAA01000079.1 GCA_015489285.1 Anaerolineae bacterium
CGCTCGCAGGAAACCCCAACGCGGGGAAGAGCAGCATCTTCAACGCCTTGACCGGGCAACATCAGCACGTGGGGAATTGGCCCGGGAAAACGGTGGAGAAAAAGGAGGGGACCTTCACCCACCGGGGGGTGACCGTTCAGGTAGTCGACCTTCCGGGAACATACAGCTTATCCGCGTTCTCACCGGAAGAAGTCATCGCCCGGGATTTCCTCATCGAAGGAAATGTGGACGCGGTCATCAACGTGGTCGATGCGACCAACCTGGAGCGCAACCTATACTTAACCGTCCAGATCCTCGAAATGGGCCTCCCCCTGATCCTGGCCCTCAACATGATAGATGTGGCCGAGGAAAAGGGCATCCGCATCGAGGACGAGCAGCTGGGCCTTCTCCTCGGAGGGGTTCCGGTCGTACGCACCGTGGGCAGCCGGAAGGTGGGAATCGACCGCCTGAAGGACGTGCTCATCGACCTCCTGGAAAGAACGCCGGAGGAAACGCGATCCCCCTTCCACATCGACTACGGTCGGGATATGGAACGGGAGATCGAGCACCTGGCCCACGCCATCAAGGCGCATCCCGAACTGGGGCACCGCTACCCCCCTCGGTGGTTGGCCATCAAGCTCCTGGAGGCCGAGGAGGACCTGCTCCAGCGGGTACGCCGCACTCCCGGCGGGGAGGAGATACTTCAGTTGGCAGAGGAGAGCCGCGAGCGACTCACCCGAGTCTACGGGGAAACGCCCGACATCCTCATTGCCGACCGACGGTACGGCTTCATCCACGGCCTGGTCCGTCGGGTCCTCCACCAACCGCGACAGGAAGGACTCTCCCTGTCGGACCGCATCGACCGGGTCGTTGCCAGCCGATACCTGGGGATACCCATCTTCCTCCTGGTGATGTACCTCCTCTTCGAGCTGGTGGTCAACGTGTCCACCCCGTTCCTGGACTGGGTCGATGCCGTGTTCACCGGACCGGTCACCCACCTCGCGTACGCGATTCTCACCGCGTTGAACGCGCCTCCCTGGTTGACCTCCCTGGTCATCGACGGGGCCATTGCCGGGGTGGGGAGTATCATGACCTTCCTGCCCGGCTTGATGATTCTCTACATCTTCCTGGCAATACTGGAGGACAGTGGGTACATGGCCCGGGCCGCGTTCGTCATGGACAAGGTCATGCGCATCTTCGGCTTGCACGGGAAAGCCTTCATCCCCATGATCCTCGGGTTCGGGTGCAATGTCCCCGCGGTCTACGCCACACGCACTTTGGAGAACGCCAGGGACCGCTTGCTCACGGGCTTGCTCATTCCCTTCATGTCCTGTTCGGCCCGATTGCCCGTGTACGTCCTTTTCGGACTGGCCTTCTTCCCCCATCACATGACGATTCTCATCTGGAGTCTGTACGTGGTGGGCATTCTCGTGGCCGTGTTGACCAGCGTTGTCGCCAACCGCTTCCTCTTTCGCGGGCATCCCCCCAGCCTGTTCGTCCTCGAGTTGCCCCCCTACCGTATGCCCACCTGGTACGGCATCTGGACCCACACCTGGGAGCACACGCGGGAATTCGTCGTGCGCGCGGGAACGGTCATCCTGCTCATCTCCATCATCCTCTGGTTCCTGCTGAACCTCCCCTGGGGGGTCTCTCACCCCCGGGACAGCTATTTCGGTCGGGTCAGCGAAGTTGCGGCCATCGGTTTGCGCCCCCTGGGATTCGGTACATGGCAGGCCTCCGGGGCCCTGCTGACCGGCTTCATCGCCAAGGAAGTGGTCATCACGACCATGGGACAGATTTACGTGGGTGAGACATTGGAGGAGGAACCCCCTCAGACGTCCTGGCGGGAGGACGTGGAGACGGTCGTCGTCGGGTTTGGGAAGGCGGTCGTGGAGGCCGGACGGCGGATGTTCAACATCTTCCCTGGGCTGCACTGGGAAGGCGAAGAGGAGGAGATGGATACGGTGCTCGCGGCCACGTTACGGCAGGCCTTCACTCCGGCCGCGGCCCTCGCCTTCGTCGTCTTCGTGCTCCTCTACGTCCCCTGTGTGGCCACGCTGGCCGCGATCCGTCAGGAATTCGGCACCCGCTGGGCCCTCCTATCCGTCGTATACCAGAACAGCGTGGCCTGGATTTTGGCCTTCCTTGTCTACCGCGTGGGCCTCCTCCTCATGTGAGGAAAATGGGGGAAAGCGACAACGCGCTGTGAACGCCCGGGGGACGGTGACGAGGAAATTATTAAGTAGACTCCTGTTCTCCCGGCACATTTGGAAGTGAAGAGGCATCCGTCTTCGCCCGTCATCGGGCAGACGGGTGGGGAGGAGAGACATGTCCCGCCTGGCCTTCGTTTTCAGCGGTGGAGGCGCCCGCGGCGCGCTCCAGGTGGGCGCGCTACGGGCCCTTTTGGAATCGGGCATCTACCCCGACCTGCTTACCGGCACATCCATCGGCGCGGCCAATGCGGTCTTCTTCGCCCTCTCGCCCACCTTACAACAGGTCGGCCTCTTGGAACGCATCTGGGAAGACGTGGCCCGGACGAATATTCTCCCTTCCAATTGGGCCTACATCGTGCTGCGTGCGCTGCTCAACCGGGCGCGCATCCACCCCGATCCCCGCATCCGTAACTTCTTCCTCGACCACCTTCCCCGGCCGGACCTCCGTTTCCGTGACCTGGCTTTGCCGACTTACGTCATCGCGGCCGATCTGAATCACGCGTGCATGGTCACCTTTGGGGAAGACCCCGACGACCTGGTGCTGGATGGGGTGTTGGCGTCCACGGCTATCCCGCCGTGGGTGCGCCCCCTGGAGCGGGGGGATCAATTCCTCATGGACGGGGGAGCCGTGAGCAACCTGCCCATCGAAGCCGCAGTGCGGCATGGCGCCACCGACATCATCGCCCTGGACATCTCCCAAGACCGCCCCATAG
>WGAA01000080.1 GCA_015489285.1 Anaerolineae bacterium
CGGCAGAAAGATGGGAACAGAAACTTCACTGACCAGTCGAATTTGCGCACATCGCGCCCCCACAGGAGCCCGAGCCACAAACTTCAGATGCCGCCAGCTCTTCGACGGCCGGGAGAAGGCCGGACTCCTGTCACTCCCTAGAGGTAACCCGGTGCACTGCCGCGATGCATACCAGACCATCTCCATCCACGCGTTCCTAACGAACCCACTGCTGAAGTAAACCCAACCGTCGACTTGATAGGTCCTCCCCGCGCGAACGCGGCGAAGACGCTGATAGATGTAGTATTGTCCACGTCCAAATAGCCGATGAGACGCGGCAAAGGAGCCCGAATGGACGCGAAAAGGCGTCACAAGGAATAACCCCCCGCTCTTCTGCCAGGGAGATATGCCCCTCTCGAATCCCCCGTTGCGCACGAGTCCACCGGCAAAGACTCCCGTTGTGTTCGGTACGACCAATCCCACAATGAACAAGATGATGAGTATACCGAGAATCACACGCCGCAGCATCACTGTCCCCCTTGAATTCGCTATTTAGGGTAGAGTTTTCCCGTTCCAGAGCTGAGACGAGGGGATTACGGCCGTCGTTACTTACAAATCTGTCAGGATCGGCGGGGGAAAGCCGAGGCCCGGTACTCCCCTTGCGTGAAACATGACGGGGAGAGGAGGAGTACTAACTTAAGAGCGAAAGATGGCGCGGGGAGGCGGACATATCCGGCCTGCCCCCCGAATCCCCTTCTCCGATCACTTGACCGGGGGAAGGGACAAAAGTATCCTACATTGAGCAGTGCAAGCGTTCGGAACTCTGGACTGAAGAGATCGGGGAGGGATTGATGTCACGACGAGGGATAATCGCACTTATCGTCATCGCACTTCTTCTGGTCGGCGGATACGGAATCTACCGCGCCCGCGAACACACCCCACCGACAAGCACCGCGACCAAACCGCTCCGCACCGTGCCGGTCCGTAAAGGCCGCCTACAACACACCGTAGAAGCAACCGGTAACATCGCCCCCATCCGCCAGAGCACGCTGACCTTCGGCGTTGCCGGTACCGTCGAACGCATATACGTCCAGGAAGGAGACCGCGTCGTCACCGGGACTCTCCTGGCCAAACTGGACACCCGGGATCTGGAGCTACAGGAACGCAACGCGCAAGAGACCGTGCGCATCCAGGAAGCAGCCCTCGCAGCCCTCCGGGCCACCCCGGCGGCCGAGGACGTTCAGGCCGCCCGCGCGGCCCTCGAGCAAGCTCAAGCCCGACTGGACCAGCTCAAAGCCGGCCCCTCCCCGGAAGAGCTCGCCGCGGCCCAGGCCGCGTTGAACTCCGCCCGGGAAACCTACGAACGCCTGCGTCACCTCCCCGACCCGGAGGACGTGGAACAGGCCCGCCTCAAGGTCGAGCAGGCCAAGAACTCCCTCTGGAGTGCCCAGGTAAACCGGGATGACATTTGCGGCAAGGCCCAACGCAACCCGGCCCTTTGGGCCCAATGCGAACGCGCGAAAGCCCAGGTGGGCAACGCGGAAATAGCCGTCAAACTCGCCGAACTGGCCTACAAGCGCGTCCAAACCCCTCCCTCCTCCGACCAGATAGCCGCGGCCCTGGCCAAAGTGCGCAACGCGGAAGCCACCCTGGCCAAACTCCGTTCTACCCCCAGCGAGGCCGACATCGCCGCGGCCGAGGCGCAAATGGCCCAGGCCAAGGCCAACCTCGCCCGCCTCCTCCGGGGTCCGGAGGAAAGCGCCATCACACAAGCACAAGCCCGCCTCGAACAAGCCCGCATCGCCCTGGAACAAATCCGGCACAACCTGGAGAAAGCCCGTATCGTCGCTCCCTTTGCCGGCATCGTGGCCAACATCCCCTTCGAAGAAGGGGATTCCGTCACCCCCAACGGACCGGGCATCGTTCTCCTCGATCCCGGTCGCTTCTACGTCGACCTCCAGGTGAACGAAGTCGAAATCGGCCGCGTGGCCCTGGGTCAACCCGTCACCCTTAGCGTAGACGCGTTTCCCGATACCCCCCTCACCGGTAAGGTCAGCTACATTAGCCCGGTCGGCCAAACCCTCCAGGGGGTCGTCACCTACCGTGTCCGGGTCGACATCGACCCAACGGACGTTCCCCTTCTGCCCGGCATGACCGCCACGGCCCAGATCGCCGTAGGGCAAAAAGAGGACGCCCTTCTCGTCCCCCTCCTGGCCTTGCACAGCGACGCCCGCGGGGACTACGTGGAGATCCTCCGGCCGGACGGCACCGTTCGCAAAGTCTACGTCCACATCGGTGAACGCAGCACCCTCATGGTGGAAGTTCGGGGCGACTTAAAGGAAGGCGACCTCGTCGTCCTATCCCAGAACACCACACCCGCGAAAAAGACGAACAACCGACCGCCCTTTGGTCCCAACATGTTCCGTCGGCGTCCCGGGGGGAACCGATGATCACCCTGGAAGAAGTCACCAAAGTCTACGTCATGGGAGACGTGGAAGTACACGCCCTACGTGGCATCTCCCTCCACGTGGAAGCGGGGGAATTCGTTGCCGTCATGGGCCCTTCGGGCTCGGGGAAATCCACGCTGATGAACATCATCGGCTGCCTGGACACCCCGACATCGGGGCGATACATCCTGGACGGACACGATGTGAGTCACCTGGACGAGGACGCGCTGGCCCGCATTCGCAACAAACGCATCGGCTTCGTCTTCCAAACCTTCAACCTCCTCCCCCGTACCCCTGCTGTGGAGCAAGTAGAGCTTCCCCTCATCTACGCGGGCGTCCCCCGAGGGGAACGGCGCCGCAGGGCCATGGACATGCTGGCACGGGTGGGATTGGCCGACCGTGCCCGCCACCACCCCACAGAACTCTCCGGAGGGCAACAACAACGGGTCGCCATTGCGCGAGCCCTGGTCACCCATCCCGCCATCCTCCTGGCGGACGAACCCACGGGTAACCTGGACACCCAAACGGGGGAGGAGATCATGCGCCTCTTTCGTAGCCTACACGAAGAACGGGGCCTCACCATCATCATGGTCACCCACGAACCGGACATCGCCGCGTGGGCGGAACGCATCGTCCACATCCGAGACGGACGCATCGAACGGGAGGAACGCCGGTGAGCCTGATAGAGAGCATCCGGGTGGCATTGCGCATCCTTATTGCCAACAAACTCCGTTCGGGCCTGACCATGCTGGGCATCATCATCGGTGTGATGGCCGTTGTGGCCCTCGTCTCCATCGGACAAGGGGCCCAGGCCTCCATCATGGAAAGCATCCAGAGCCTGGGGGCCAATGTGGTCTTCATCCTCCCGGGACAGGTGCGGCAAAGTGGGGTCGCCACCGGTATCTCCGCCCCGACCCTGACGTTGGAAGATGCCGAAGCCCTGGCCCACATCCCCGACGTCACCGCGGTGGCCCCGGAAGTCGGACGGATGGTGCAAATCACCTACGGCCGCAACAACACGAACACCCGCCTCGTGGGGACGACTCCCGGCTACCGTGTTGTGCGCAACGTGGAACTGGCCCAGGGCGTGTTCTTCCGCCGGGAAGACGACATCCAGACCTTGCGAGTCGTCGTCCTGGGGGCCCAGGTTGCCCAGGACCTTTTCGGCACCTCCCCTGCCGTTGGGCAGCGGGTGAAGATCAACCACATCCCCTTTACCGTCATCGGCGTACTCGCCCCGAAGGGGGGATTTGGGCCCGCGGGCAGCTTCGACAACGCGGTGTACGTCCCCATTCGAACCGCATATCGCTATTTGGGGGGACGGGGCGTTGTGGGCACGGGACACGTCGTCGCGGCCATCACCCTCTCCGTGGCCTCAGAAGACCGGGTTGACGCGGTCGTGGACCAAGTCATCACCCTCCTCCGAGCCCGCCACAACGGCGAGGAGGACTTTCGCATCCTCACCCAACAGGATTTTCTGGACACCATGGAGCAAGTGATGAGCATCTTCACCGTCTTCCTCGGCGCCATTGCGGGCATCAGCCTCCTTGTAGGGGGCATCGGCATCATGAACATCATGCTCGTCTCCGTCACAGAGCGCACCCGGGAGATCGGCATTCGCAAAGCCGTAGGGGCCCGTAACAGGGACATTCTCCTCCAATTCCTTGTCGAATCCGTCGTCCTCAGCGTCCTCGGTGGGATTATAGGCGTCGGCCTGGGAGTGCTTGCCGCGCAAATGGTCAACCTTAGCGGCGTCTTCACCACCCAAATCACCCCCGGATCCGTCCTCCTGGCCCTGGGATTCGCCACCGCCGTGGGCATCTTCTTCGGCCTCTACCCTGCCCGCCGCGCGGCCAAACTCAACCCCATCGAAGCCCTGCGATACGAGTGTTAGGGAATGAGTAACGAGTAACCGACCGGCGTGGGAAGACGACGATTGACGATTGACGATTAAAGGGATGGCGTGAGGACAGGGTTGGCCCAACGCTACATCGTGAGTAACGAGTAACGGAGTAACGAGTAATTGGTTGGCGTGGACACAAGGTTATCGCCACAAAGCCAAGCTTGTCCCCAAGTTACGCATTACGCATCACGTCATCAAGCCAGACCGTGTTTGCAGTGCTGACATTCTCCTCGGCGCCTGACGCCTGACGAATGACGGATGACGTCCGACGCCTGACGCCCGCCGTCTCCCCTTGCCCCCTCCCCAGGAAACGGATACAATGGGAGAAAAGGAACCACCTCTTTCCCGGACAAAGCACCGTCACGACAGAACACCTGTGGACGCGCTCATGGACGACGGTATTCATCCCAGAAACACAAACGAACCCAAAGCCCCCTCCCTCCGGGGGAAGGCGTGGCCCCTCTTACTCGCCATCCTTCTCCTGCTGAGCGGATGCAAGGGCACGTCCGGAGCCGCGCTATCCCGCCCCCCCTCCGCATTCATCGCCGACCTCGCCGCATACACCGTCAAACTCACCGTCACCTGCCCAACGGGTGACGGAAGCGAAGGGAGCGGTGTCCTCATCTCCCCGGAAGGACACCTTCTCACCGCGTACCACGTCGTAGAACAAGCCGTCCGTAACCCCCGATGCCAGATCGTCGTCGGACGGAGCAAAAAGCTGAACAGCTCCCCCCTGCCCCTCTACCGAGCCCACATCGTCCTCACCGACGCCCCCATGGACATCGCCGTGTTACACATCTACGGCGACAGGAACGAGCGTCCCCTCGACATCACCTTTCGGGCCGCGCCCCTGGCCGAACACACCCCGCCCGTGGGAGCCACCGTCCACGTCCTGGGATATCCCGGCATCACCGACGACCTGCTGGCCTACGACAAGGACACCATCATCGCCGAAGGGGAATGTGGGGCGCCGGAAACGTGCTGGCTCCTCACCGAAGCCTTTGCCAGCTGGGGCAGCAGCGGAGGCCCCGTGTTCAACGACAACGGGGAACTCATCGGGCTCGCCGTGGGGGAGAAAAAAATGGCCTGGAAAGGCCGAGCCCACCGCCTCACCACCATCCGTCCCCTTCCCCCCTTTAGCGACTTCATCGCCCGGGCCCTTGCCCTCCCCACCGCACCGACCGCCCATTCGGGTACCCCGGCCGCGGTCATCCCGCGGGTGGACGCGTGGGAACTGAAAATCGTCGGGCCCCTGGGCGTAAACTGGCGTACAGAACCCAGCACGGCCAAAGGAAAAGCCACCGTCATCCGGGTCCTCCCCACCGGGACCACCCTCCACGTCATCCCCCCGGGAAACTGGCGTGGGTGGTGGGCCACCGCGGATGACCGGGGACACATGGGATGGGTCAAAGAACGCACCGAACGCCTCGTCCTCGCCGAACCCTACCTTACCACCACATCCTCCCTCCTCCACGAAGGGGACGAGGCCGTCGTCACCTGCCTCACCCGCTCCCCCTGTGCCACCCTTATTTACACCCCCGGTTACCGCAGCGAAGGGGGGGACGCGGTCATCGGCCACCTGAGAGGGGGCACCCACGTCACCGTGCTCGAGGGGCCGGAATGGGTGGAAAACCGAATATGGTGGCGGGTGCGCGGTGACGACCTGGACGGATGGCTGGAAGAGATCACGGACAAAGGATACCGACTTCTCGCGCCGGCCAAACCGTAACGCCTGGGAAGATCGAGTGTTCTGGTTAACACCGGATGGTGACGCTCGTCCCATCCGCTCATTTCATCACGAATCGATGAGGAGGCACCTATGGGTCTGTTTGAAGGGAAGAAAGGGCTCGTATTCGGAGTCGCCAACAAGTACAGCATTGCCTGGGGGATTGCCAAAGTCCTGGCCGAAGAGGGCGCGGACGTGGGGCTCTCCTACGC
>WGAA01000081.1 GCA_015489285.1 Anaerolineae bacterium
GCACCCGGCGGAATTCCTGGGTCAACGCGTTGTCCCAGCGGTAAGCCACTTTCATCAAGGCCGCGTCGAACCCCAACCCCGCGTCCACGGCCACCGTCAGCAGGTCCAGCGCGTCGGGGAGGGCTTTGAGGATCTCCTTCTGGCGGGCGCGGACTCGGGAGTTCAACCACACGTGGGGGTACACGTAGGCGAGAAAGCCCACCAGAAGCCCCGCGTAGAGGCCCTTTCCCACGGGAAGGCCGCTGCTCAGCGCGACGACGGCCGCGGCGCCCCCACCTATCAGCGCGAGTAACCAGCGCAAAGCGGTGAATTCCAGAGCGCTCAACCCTCCGGGCCGTCCTGCCCGAATGAGTTTCTCGTCCAGACGGGTCAGGCTGTGTGGCGGGATGAAGCGAGCGATCACGGTGACCCCTGTGTCCACCAGGGAACGAAGCACACGTTCCTTGAAGGGGCGCTGCAATTCCAGTTCCCGTAGGGAGGGCAGTGTCGCCTCACGGCCGATGAGCTTGTCCAAACGCTCGCTCAGCGCGCGCTCCTGACGCCACTTGTACACACCGTAGATGATGGTAATGACCGACAAGGCTGCCATTACGGCCGCAACCCATCGTGCGTCCATGAGTCCTCCTCTAAGAGTGCGTTCCCTCTCACACGGCCTTCACAGCACTACACGTCGATACGCATCATGCGCTGGATGAACACGTTCCCCAGGACGATCATGGCGACCCCCAACGCCGGCAACCATCGCCACCCGGGGGTGAACAATTTCATCATGTACTGGGGGTTCAAGAGGGTGAGAATGACGGCCAGGACGAACGGCATACCCGAGATGACGTAACCGCTCATCCGCTGTTGGGCCGTCAGGGTGCGAATTTCCCCCTTGAGACGAATTCGGTCCTCGATGGTGCGACTGACCGTTTCCAGGATCTCGGCCAATGATCCGCCGACCTCGCTTTGGACTTCGACCGCGGTGACGACCATATCCAGGTCATCGTTCTCGATGCGTTCGGCCAGGTGGTGTAACGCTTCGACGAGGGAATACCCCAAGCCGACCTCTGCAACCACCCGCCCGAATTCCTCCCCCGCAGGCGGGGGCATCTCCTCGGCAACGATGTGCAGGGCCTGCAAGAGACCATGTCCGGCTTGCAGGGCATTGGTGATGAGGCGGAGGACGTCGGTGAGCTGGTCCTGGAACATCTGACGGCGTTTGTGGATGCGGCGGGAAAGCCACCATTTGGGCGCGAGGAATCCCATGAAGGCCAAACCCACGGCTCCCAGCAGTGTGCGGGAGATAAGCCAGCCGAGAAGGAAGCTTCCCGCGGTGATGCCCATCCACAGGAGGAGCCATTCCCCACTTCGCATGGAGATCCGAGCGTATTCCAGTTGTGTTTCTAATTGACGGGTGATGGCCAGGTGTTCGATCCACTTCTCCCAACGGGATGCGGCCGCGCGGCGCGGCTGTTCGCGGCCCTGTGGGGTGGGCTCCAGCGGGATTAGCAGGGCTGTTGTCTCCCTGCGGAGGAGGAGATGAATCCCCCATACCAGGGTGAAAACGGCCATACCCATGAGCACAGAGGCGAAGAGCATCATGGAATCCTCCCATGTACTGTGAGCATGAACACAATCCAGGCGCCCAGGGCCAGGTTCGGTCCGTAAGGGACAAAATCCTTGCGCCCGATTTTTCCTGTCCCCAGGAGGAGGATGATGACCCCTCCTCCCAGGAGTACACCCAAGATGACCCCCTGCCAGGCATGGCGGGTTCCCATGAGCAAACCCAACGCGCTCACGAATTTTACGTCGCCCATGCCCAACGCGCCCTTTCCCAGCCACGCGAGGAGGGCGAACACCCCTCCCAGCGTAAGGGCGGCTAGTACCCCGTCGTACCAGGGGGGACGTCCGGTCACGGCCATCTGGACGAAGGCCCAGACGGTGACTCCCGCCAACCAGATGTTGGGGATCCGGGAGGTCAGCCCGTCGATGAGGGCCACACCCACCAGCCAGCCTGTGACGACGAGCACATTTATCGCCTCGAAATCCGCACGGGTGCGTCCCTCATATCCGCCCAACAGGGCAAACCCCAGGAGGAACAGAAGACCCCACGCATGACGGCGTGTCCATTTCGGCGCTCCGTACCTCTGCAGCATTCTCTCTATTCCCTGCCATGTGAGGCCGCCCACCAGGGCCCCTGCTGCCATCATCGTTGTCATCGGCTGTTCCTCAGGGCAACGTGGGGGATGCGGGGATCGTTCCCGTCACCTCCCCCGCAGGTGCAGGGAGTTCCAGGCCGAAGCGGTCGATGAGGTACTCCCAGTGGACCGGATCGAGGAAGGGCGTGGAGGGGTCATCCTCCGGCCGCAACGCGAAGTCCAGGACGCCTCCGGCGTCCTTCAAGTACTTCAACAACAAGGCATCTTGGGGATCCACCGCGACGAGCAATGCCCGGGTGGGCTGCGCGGCCTGGAGCTCCTCCGAAGCTCCCATCGCGTCGGCCAGGTCTTGGGAGACCTCCGCCGTTGGCGGGGCCACAATGGCCTGGACGACGACGTTTTGCAGCACGTTCAGCGTCACCAACTCCGCGGGGGTACCTGCACCGTAGTTCAGGGAGAACATGATGTTCACGTGGTCACCGGGTTGAAGCATCTGCACTTCGTTGAGGAGATCGTTGGCCGGGAGGGCAACGACGACCTTCCCCGGGGGGATCACCAGCCCCAGATCCGAAACGGCGTGGGTGGGAAGAACCAGGCGAGATTTGAGGATGATCTCCCCTTTCTTCAGGTCCACCTGGGGCATTTTCCCCACCACTTCATCTATACTTTGGGCCGCGTCTTGGGGCACGATGTCCTCCGGCACCTCCCGAACTTCCACCATGTCCGGTTGGAGGATGATGCCCCGCTCGACATCCTGAGCCGCGACGATGACGGGTTGAGTCTTTGGGGTAGGGCCGGATTTCCAGGTGGGGATGGCCGTCGCTTTGTACACGATGATGGCGGAAAGTCCGGCCAGAGCAATGCCTACGAGAATCCACAAGATGCCTTGTCGACGCCCCATACGATGCCTCCGTTCTGTCGTTGTTTCCTCTTTGCTTTCCCAGAGGGCGTTGGCGTTTTCCTACCAGATGAAGGGAAGTAACCGCCAGGGTACCTGTTGGGCGTACGCTTCGTAACCGTGGAGGATGGCTTCCTCCCACTTGATACGCAGACGCACCCATATAAAGGAAATAAGCCCACCGATAACGTTGTGCCACGAGGGATGGACGAGGCAGTATCCGACGTAGAAGAGGAGCTCCCCCGCGTACAAGGGATGCCGGATCCAGCGGTAGACGCCTTGCGTGCGCAGCCCCCGGTCTGCCGGGGCGATGCCGAAGCTGAGGCCCAGGGAGAAGGTGGCCGCTATCATGAGCGCCATAGCCAGGCCCTGAAGGATGTGTCCGCCGAACCAGCCGCTGTTCGTCGCCCGGAGCCAAAGGACGGGCCAGATCGCGTCCGCAAAGGCGACCAACGTCTGCCACCAGGGAGCGGTCTTGCGGGCCGGACGTCGGAAGATGAAGAGGAAGGCCACCAGGGTGTAAAAGAGGAAGAGCCCCCAGTTGGCCCACCCCTGTCCGTGAAGGGCGTTGTTCAGGTAAAGGGTGGCGTAGACGATCCACCCGCACCCTATGATCAGGTCCAGGGCCTTCTCCCACGTTGGTTTGTTCGACCAGTGGGCCAATCGCGGTAACGAAACGGCGCTCGGAAGCGAGCTCATCTCAGTTCTCCCCCAAACGGACGGTTATCAAACCGTAGTCCGGTCCTCCACCGGTGCCGCTCACCACACGACGTATGAATCTCCCCCGGATGTAGGAGATAGGGCCCCATAGCCGGTACCCTTCGAAGTAGAAGGCCGCGAAGCCGATGATGTAATGTCGGGTCATCACCCCGTGCCCTGTGGTCATGTTGTACAGGGGGACGATGATGACTTGCCCCAGGCGGCGGTTCAGACAGTAACGCAGATACGCACTGGGATACACTCCTGGGACGTTCCAGACCCAGCGATGGATACGTTGTAGGCCGCTTCGTCTGGGATTGCAGATGTAATAAGCCAGCTCATGTACGCTGCGACTTCCCCCGTTCCAGTCCAACCAGTCGAATTCAGGGCCAGGACCGAAACCGTGATGTCGGCGGTAGAAGGTGTATGTTTGGTTGAAGCGGAAGGGGAACACGCGAATGCCGATGGGAAGGGCGTTTCGGACCGCGGAGACCCCGGAGGCCTCGGCTTCGGAACGAGCGCGTGCGGTCATGCTCGAAAGTCCCACAACGGAAGCGAAAAAGGTGGGGAAGGTGGTGGACACCTGAACTTGAATGCGGGAGGTCCCCCGGTGGGACCAGGAATACGTGGAGGCTCCGTTCCGTCGGGCGTACCGGCGTACGGCCCGGTCCACCTCCCGCAAGGAGTGGGTGGTGAGCATGGCCCGAGCCCCGGCCAACGCGGCCGCGTCGGCCGCGTACTGCATGCGGCGACGTTGTACGTAAGCATATCCCCCGTCCACGGCCAGGGCAATGATGCCGATAACCGCAATTAAGGCCAGGGCGAAGAGGACGAGGGTTTGCCCTCGCTCCTCGCGGATCGAACGTCGTCCCTCCACGATTTTACTCCTTTGTTGCGTCCTCATCGTCCCAGCTCAACGTGCATACGTACACGGGCCCGCAGGAGAAGACCGTCGAAAAAGGGCAGGGGCACGATGGAGTGATAGCGATGTGTTGCCTCCACCTCGACGGTGTTGCGCCTGGGCCAACGGACGTGTACATGAATGTCGGATGGGCCCAGGCCGACGACTTTACGGCACATCTCGACCCGGAGCCTGGAGGTGGACATGGTCGGATGAGCGACCAGGATGCGCGCTCCCTCTTGAGCGGCGGCCGTCAGGGCACTGTCCAGGTACACCAGGCGACCGATGTCGAACAGGGCGAACAGAAGCGTCAGGAAGAGGGTGACGGATAGGGCAAATTCGACCGTCGCCTGTCCCCTCTCGCTCTTCCGGGTCATGTTACCACCTCACCGCGACTTCACGGGCCTGTATGGTCAGGGAATGGACGGGCAACCAGGGCATAAGAGGGCGGTATTCGTATGTAACCCGCACCACGGCCGGCCTTCCCGGCCGGCGGATGATCACTCGCACGTGGGCTCGCGACGGGTCCAACCCGGCATCGCTCAGCACGCGCCTCACCGCGCGGCGGGCCCTGTGAACGGAGCCCGTGGGTTGGCTGGCAACCCATACCCCTTCCCTGGCCGCGTGGACCACCTCCATGTGGACTATCATGGCTCGGCCCACATCCAGTGTGATGGCCAGGAAGAGGATCATAAAGGGCAATATGAGGGCTAATTCGGCCAGACTTTGCCCCCGTTCTCCCCGGAAGTTCATCCCATCCCTCGACAGACATCTTTCAAGGTGTCACCGACCTTCAAAAACGATGCCCTCAGACTCTGCCGGAGAGCCTGAGGGCATCCCACCTAGAACGGTCCCTTTCCCCCCGACGTGCGTGCCCAGGCGCACGTCGTTTTCCCCATTAGAGACGCAGAGCCACGCTACGGAGCACCGAAGAGATACGTCCCCCCAGCAGAGTCAAGGCACCGATAGCGACGATGGCGATGAGGGCCAGGATGAGACCGTACTCTGCCAGGTCCTGTCCTTCCTCCGCCTCTACCACGTTCTCTAACGCCAGTCGAGCAGCCAAGTAGTACCGTGTAAGCAAGCTCATTGATCACCTCCATGTTGTTCATTGCTGTGATGTCTTTCCGGTCGAGCTCGACGGACTCCATCGATGGATTCCGTACTTCTTGACGCTTTTACTATAGCGCGAGTTACGAGGGATTTCCATAGTGCTTTGGTACCAAAACTTCTTCTTACCTTCATCGGCCCCTCTTTCCGGGTGCTCTATACAACCCCATATATTTGCTTCCCCTCCTCACCCGTATTACCATACGTGTCGGAGTTGGTTGCTTATCGAGAACCCGCCCGGCAGGGTGCCCCTGTCCTCGTAGCCCTGCGCCGGGACACCTCTTTACCGGGCGAACGAGGAGGAGACCATGACAAAGACGTTTGGCATCCCCAGCACGTTTGGCCTGGAACACCACGGGCTCATCAATCTCCGTTCTGTTTACTGGAACTTGAGCCCGGCCGCCCTCATCGAACAGTCCGTGCAGCGACAGGAGCCGTGCTGTCTGACCCGCTCCGGAGCGATTGCCGTCATCACGGCCCCGCGCACAGGCCGTTCGCCCAACGACAAGTTTCTCGTCAAGGAGCCTTCCAGTGAACAGGACATCTGGTGGGGCGACATCAACCGGCCCATTTCGGAGGAGGCGTTCGACCGGTTGTATGCCAAAATGGTGGCCTACTTCCAGGGACGGGACGTGTTCGTCTATGACGCCCTGGCAGGGGCCCATCCCAAATATCGCTTGCCCATCCGGGTCGTCTCCGAGTACGCGTGGGCCGCGCTGTTCGCCCACAACATGTTCATCCGCTTGAAGCCCGACGAGTTCCCCAATCACGTGCCCGAATTCACCGTTCTCCACGCACCCCGACTCTTCGCCATCCCCGAACAGGATGGGACCCACTCCGAGGCTTTCATCATTATTCACTTCGGGCGCAAGTTGATCCTCATTGGGGGCACGGCATACGGCGGGGAGATCAAGAAGTCGATCTTCACCGTGATGAACTACCTGCTCCCCAAGAAGAACGTGTTCCCCATGCACTGTTCTGCCAACATCGGCAAGAAGGGGGATGTGGCCCTCTTCTTTGGCCTTTCGGGCACGGGGAAGACGACCCTCTCCTCCGATCCGGAACGCCGCCTCATCGGGGACGATGAGCACGGTTGGGGGGATGACGGGGTCTTCAACTTCGAAGGCGGGTGCTACGCCAAGACCATCCGGTTGCGCCCCGAGCTGGAGCCCATCATTTGGAACGCGGCGCAACGTTTCGGCTCCATCCTGGAAAACGTCGTCGTCGACACGTACTCCCGTGAGGTGGATTTCGACGATGGGAGTATTACGGAGAACACGCGGGCCAGCTATCCCATCTATTACGTGGACGGTCACGTGCCCGAAGGGCGGGGCGGACATCCGCAGAATGTGTTCTTCCTCACCGCGGATGCCTTCGGCGTCCTCCCACCCATTTCTCGCCTGACGAAGGAGCAGGCGATGTACTACTTCCTTTCCGGGTACACTTCCAAGCTGGCCGGCACGGAGACAGGGGTCACCGAACCCCAGGCGACCTTTTCCACCTGCTTCGGTGCACCTTTCCTCCCCTTGCATCCCACGGTCTACGCCCGCCAGTTGGGCGAAAAGATGGAAGAGCACCAGACCCGGGTCTGGCTGGTCAACACCGGGTGGACCGGGGGACCATACGGGGTCGGGGAGCGGATCAAGCTGGCTTACACGCGGGCCATGGTCCGGGCCGCGCTGAACGGCGACCTGGACGATGTTCCCACGCAACAGGATCCCATCTTCGGCTTGCACATTCCCGTCTCCTGCCCCGGGGTCCCCGACGAGATCTTGAATCCCCGTAATACATGGGCCGATCCGGCGGCTTACGACGAGAAGGCCCGGGAATTGGCCCGGCGTTTCCGGGAGAATTTCAAGCAGTTTGAGGCCTTCGTACCCCCGGAGGTCGTCGCTGCCGGACCTCGAGCGTGAGGGAGAAGGAATATAGGGGGTAGACTTCGGGGACCTCATCGGGTGGGGTCCCCGAAGTCTACCGACGGAGTAAGGTCAGATATGCTTTCAAGGGGCTTTGTCCGATCGCGACCCCGGGTGACGCTTTCCCTGGTATGGCACCTCCTCCTCCCCTTGGGCCTGCTCATCATCCTCTGCCGCTTGGTCGTGTTCCCCAACGATTTCTGGTGGCACATCCGGGTGGGGCAGATCATCGCCCAACGGCACACGATTCCGCGCGTGGACGAGTTCTCCTTCACCCGGGCCGGGGCCCCCTGGATTAATCAAGCCTGGCTCATGCAACTGGCCCTCTACGTTGTGTATCGGTTGGGGGGACTTCCCCTGGCCATCCTGGCCCATGCGCTGATCGTGACGTCGGGGTACATGGTCGTCTTTTGGGCCTTGCGGAGGCAATACGATGTGCGGGTGAGTGTGTTGAGTGTGGCCGCCGGGGCCGCCGCGGGCGTGTACAACTGGTCGCTTCGTCCTCAGACCATCTCCTTTCTCCTTTTCGGCATTCTCGTGGCTCTGCTGGAAGCCCACCGTCGCGGGCGGACCCACGTCTTGTGGTGGATGGTGCCCCTGTTCCTCCTGTGGGGGAACGCCCACGGGGCTTTCACCTTCGGCCTGGTAGCCTTTGCCGCGTATATCCTGGGGTACGCGGTGGAACGACGAGACTCGTGGCCCGCCCTCCTCACCGCGGAGCGGCATGTCTGGTTGCCCGGGGTGATGAGCCTTTTGGCGTTGACCGTGACGCCCTGGGGGCCGTTGGGGCTGTTCCGCTACGTGTGGGGCTTCTTTGCCAGCAAGGTGACCCTCCAGAGCAACCAGGAGTTCCTGCCTCTGACGTTGCGGCAGGGTGACGGGGTGCTGTTCTTTTTGGTCCTGAGTGTGTGGCTCTTCGTCCTGTGGCGTTCCGGGTATCGGCCCTCGTGGGACCGGGAGATGGGGGTTCTTCTCTTTGTCGTTTTGAGCTTGTGGAGTCGGCGGGCGGCACCCTGGTTCGGGTTTGTGCTGATCCCCTCGTTGGCCGCGGCCCTGGACGCGTGGTGGCATCCTCGGCCCGTCCCGCCGGGCCGGGAGGGGCTCAACGTGGTCATCGTGGGCTTGCTCCTGTTGGGATGGGTGGTGTCTCTCCCCTGGTTGCGGGGTCGGCTTCCGGCGCCGTTGGCCCCGGCCCGCCTGGTGAGCGAGACGACGCCGGTGGCCGCGATGGCATACCTGTGTGAGCACGCGGATTCCACCGCGCGTGTGTATCAGCATCAGGCGTTCGGTGCCTACCAAATATGGGCCTGTCCCCGGCTCAAGGTGTTCATCGACACGCGCATCGAGCTCTATCCTCCCTCCCTGTGGGACGATTACTTCCACCTGGAATGGGCCCGCTTCGACTGGGAGGAGATAGCCGAGCGCTACGGAATCACCCATTTATTCCTCGACCAGGAGGAACAACCCGATCTCGTCGAGGGGGCGCGGCGTTCCCCCCGTTGGGTAGAGGTGTATCAGGACGACCGGGCCGTGATTTTCCGCCGGAAGTGAGGGGAGCCGGACTGCCAAACCCGAGATCTCGGAAGTCCGTTAATGACGATCTTCTTCCTCCTGACGAAACTTGTCCCTAACGTCGGCTCCTCGTATAATGGACTGCGGGAAAGGGAAGAGGACGTGAGATGTCCTCCTCGTCCACCCTAAATCACCCTATCTTATCACCCAAAGCACGTAGGAAGGAGGAGAATCCTATGAAGCAGCGAAAACCCCTCTACACACTGTTACTTCTCATCGTTCTCCTGAGCTTGGTCGTGAGTGCGTGTGCAAAGGCGACACCCACTCCGACACCGGCGCCCAAGCCCACGGAAAAGCCCACAGAAGCGCCGAAACCCACGCCGAAACCGACCCCGACTCCGGCACCCGCGAAGAAGGTCATCAAGGCGTGCCAGGTGACGGACATCGGTGGTATCGACGACCGCTCCTTCAACGCGACGGCCTGGAAGGGCATGCAGATGGCGCACGAGAAGCTGGGCGTCGAGGTGAAGTACCTGGAGAGCCAGCAGCAAGCCGACTACGCCACCAACATCCAGGAGTTCATCAACGAGGGCTGTGACATCATTATCACCGTCGGCTTCATGCTCGGCGACGCGACGAAGGAATACGCCCAGAAGTACCCGGACCAGAAGTTCGCCATCGTGGACTTCGCCTACGATCCGCCGTTGCCCAATGTGCTGGGCCTGGTCTTCTCCGTGGACGAGGCGTCCTTCCTCGCGGGCTACGTGGCCGGTGGTATGACGAAGACGGGGAAGGTGGCGACCTTTGGTGGTATCAAGATCCCGCCGGTGACCCAGTTCATGGTCGGGTATGAGCAGGGTGTGAAGTACTACAACAAGAAGCACGGCACCAACGTGGAGGTTCTGGGCTGGCAGACGGACCTGAAGAAGGAAGGGTTCGGCGACGGCGTGTTCGTGGGCAACTTCGAGTCCACGGATGACGGCCGCCGTGTGGCCGAGTCCTTCATGGACGAGGGTGCGGATATCATTCTGCCCGTGGCCGGGCCCGTGGGTCTGGGCACCGCAGCTGCCGTGAAGGAGCGCGGGGCCATGATGATCGGTGTGGACACCGACTGGTACATCTCCGCGCCCGAGTACAAGGACGTGTACCTGACCAGCGTGCTGAAGAACATGGATGTGGCCGTGTTCCAGGCCGTCAAGATGGTCGTGGACGGCACGTTCAAGGGTGGCGTCTACGTCGGTACGCTGGCGAACAACGGTGTGGGCATCGCGCCCTACCACGAGTTCGAGGACAAGGTGCCCGCCGAGCTGAAGGCCGAAGTCGAGCAGGTGAAGGAGGGCATCATCAAGGGCGAGATCAGCACCGGTTGGCCCAAATAAGCAGATGGCTCTTACTCCCGCGGGGGATACCCCCTGCGGGAGTTTTTCTTTAAGTCGGCCGGACGGGTTCGGCCCGGTTCGAGTTACATCGGTGAGGGGAATACAACCGTTCATTGGGGACAAGGAGCCACGGGTATACCATGACACCGGTCCTGGAATTGCGTAATATCACGAAACGCTTCCCCGGCGTTTTGGCCAACGATCACATCAATTTGACGTTGGAAGAGGGGGAAATCCACGCCCTGTTGGGGGAAAACGGGGCAGGTAAGACCACGCTGATGAACATCCTCTACGGGCTGTACAAGGCCGACGAGGGGGAGATCCTCGTCCGCGGTAAGCCCGTCGAAATCCGCTCCCCCAGCGATGCCATTGCTCTGGGCATCGGCATGGTTCACCAGCACTTCATGCTCGTGCCGGTGATGACCGTCACCGAGAACATCATGCTCGGGGCGGAGGTGACGAAGTTCGGGCCCTTTCTGGACCGGGCCGCGGCGGCCCAACGCATTCGCGAGCTCTCCCGCACCTACGGTCTGGAGGTGGACCCGGAGGCGTATATCAAGGACCTGCCCGTGGGGGTTCAGCAGCGGGTGGAGATTCTCAAGCTCCTCTACCGCAAAGCCGACATCCTCATCCTCGACGAGCCCACCGCGGTTCTCACCCCCCAGGAGGTGGAGGAGTTGTTCGAGGTCATTCGCTCCCTCGTCGCCAAGGGGAACTCGGTTATTTTCATTACCCACAAGTTGAAGGAGGTCATGGCCATCGCGGACCGGGTGACGGTGCTCCGTCGTGGACGGGTGGTGGGCACGACACGCCCCGAGGAGACGACGGAGGAAGAGCTGGCGGCCATGATGGTGGGGCGAGAGGTCAGCCTGGTCGTGGAGAAGAAGCCCGCCCGGCCCGGTGACGTGGTGCTGTCCGTTCGCGATCTCCACGTGCGGGACGAGCGGGGAGAGCCCGCAGTCCGGGGGGTGGACCTGGACGTTCGGGCCGGGGAAATCGTCGGCATTGCGGGGGTCCAGGGGAACGGACAGACGGAGCTGGTCGAGGCGATTACCGGGTTGCGAGAGCCCGAGAAGGGAACGATCCACATCAAAGGGGTGGATGTGACGTGGGCCTCCTCCCGTCAATTTTTCGAACAGGGGGCAGCCCACGTGCCGGAGGACCGCCAACGGGATGGGCTGGTCCTCTCCTATCCCGTGCGGGATAATCTCATTCTCAACATGTACTACAAACCGCCCTTTGCGATCGGCTTCCGCATCCAGGAGAAGCCCATCGAGGAGAACGCCCGTCGTTTGGTGCAGGAGTTTGACATTCGCACGCCCGACATTTATACCCCTGTGGCCAACCTTTCCGGCGGAAATCAGCAGAAGGTCATTGTCGCCCGGGAATTCTCGCGCCCCATCGATTTGCTGGTGGCCTCCCAGCCCACCCGCGGGCTGGATGTGGGTTCTATCGAGTACATTCACAAGCGCCTGGTCGCGAAGCGCGATGAGGGATGTGCCGTCTTGCTTGTTTCCTCGGAGCTGGATGAGATCATGGCCTTATCCGACCGCATTGCTGTCATGTACGAAGGGGAGATAATGGCCGTCATTCCGGCGGAAGAGGCAACACGTGAGCAGTTGGGATTGTTGATGGCCGGCGTAAGGCCGGAAGAGACGTCCGAAAAGGCCCAGGCTCCGGCCGCATGAGACCGCGCCGGATGTCGAAACCTTCTCACGTTCAGGAGGTCCTGTGAGCACGCAGGAGAAGAAGCGTCAGGAACACAACAAGGAACAGCAGCCCGCGGAGGCTGCCAAGACGTTGCCCTGGTGGAGGGTGGTGCTCGATGTGGCCCTGCTCCCCTTTTTGGCCATCATCACCGCCCTGGCATTGAGCAGTATCTTCATCATTATCTCCGACACGGAGCTTCTTGCCCTGTGGCGACATGTGTTCAGCGAGCCGGGAGTCGTCTTGTCGGCCAGCTTGAAGAAGCTGGAATTGTCTTATGGCGCGCTGATCAGCGGGGGGTTGGGCAATCCTTCCGCCATCTGGGATGGGCTCCGCACGTGGATCCAGACCGGGGACAGCACGAAGTTGATCACCTCCCTGGAGGGGATCGACCGGACGCTGGTCTACAGCACCCCTTACATCTTCGCGGGATTGGCCGTCGCCCTGGGGTTCCGTTGCGGCTTGTTCAACATCGGGGTGGAGGGGCAACTGTTCGTCGGCGCGATGGCCGCGACGTACATCGGTTACTCCATCAAGGGGCTGCCCATGCTGATCCACCTCCCCCTGGCGTTGACCGCCGGCGCGCTGGCCGGTGCCATCTGGTCCGCCATTGCCGGCCTGCTCAAGGCGTACACGGGCGCGCATGAGGTGGTGACGACCATCATGCTCAACTACGTGGCCTTCCGCCTCTCCGATTACATGCTCACCGGTCCGATGAAGCGTTCCGGGTTCAACCCCGTCTCCCCGCCGGTGGAGAAATCCGCGTGGCTCCCTAAGCTGGCCCCCGATCCCCTCCGCTTCCACGCGGGCTTTTTCCTCGCGCTGATCGTGGCGTACTTTGTGTACTGGTTCCTGTGGAAGAGCACGTGGGGATTCGAAATCCGCACGGTGGGGGCCAATCCCAACGCGGCCCGGTACGCGGGGATGTCCATCGCCAAGAATTTCATCCTGGCGATGGCCGTAAGTGGGGCGTTGGCCGGACTTTCGGGCACCAGTGAGATCCTGGGGGTGAATCACTTTATGGCCCAGGCCTTTTCTTCGGGCTACGGGTTCGATTCGATTGCTCTGGCCTTGTTGGGCAAAAGCCATCCTCTCGGGGTCGTCCTCGCCTCCCTGTTGTGGGGGTTCCTGCGGGCGGGGGCAACACGGATGCAGTCCGCGGCGGATATCCCCATCGACATTGTGCAGATCATCCAGGGGATGGTCATTGTGTTCGTGGCCGCCCCTGCGCTGGTGCGCATGATTTGGCGTATCCGCGCCATTGCGGAAGAGGGCGAAACCATTTTCACCCGAGGGTGGGGCACCTGATCGGGGATGGTATACGATAACTCGTGCAGCAAGGAGGAAACGTGGCACCGGGAACGTTAGATTGGGCGACGATTCGTCACCGTTACCTGCGTCGGGAGCAGGTCTTGGGCATTGTGTACCTGCTGTTCGCCATCGCGATATGGACGCTGTTCCTGCCTCACGTGGAGGCAGGGGCCAAGGCCAAGTTCGGGTTGAACGTGGTCACCGGGGTCAAGCCGATCCCCGTTCCGGATCTGGTCGTCCCGGCCCGGGAGACGATCCTGCTCCTCGGTTTCATCGCGGCCTTCATGGGCGGTTGGCAGTTGTCCCGGGGGTTCAAGGAGCCCCAGGCTTTGCTGGCCGTGTTGTTGGTGATTTTCCTCCTGGCCTTCCTCGTGTGGGCCACCGCGGGGAAGTCGTTCAACCTCACGGGCATGTTGGCCAGCACGGTGTTGCGGGCGACCCCCATCGCCTTCGGGGCGTTGAGCGGCGTGTGGTGTGAGCGTACCGCCGTCATCAACATCGCCATCGAGGGGATGATGCTGAGCTCCGCGTTTACGAGCGTGGTCATTGCCAGCGCTACGGGAAGCCCCTATTGGGGGCTTTTGGCCGCGATCGTGACGGGCGCGGTTTTGGGGCTCGTTCTGGCCGTGTTGGCCATCCGCTTCCGCGTGGACCAGATCATCGCGGGAACGGCCATCAACATTTTCGCCATCGGTCTCACCAGCTTTCTCAGTCACTCCTGGCTTTCCGTGCGTCAGGACCTGAATGCGGCCCCCAACTTCAAGCCCATTCCCATTCCCCTTCTGGCAAAGATCCCCGTCCTGGGCCCGATGTTCTTCGACGTCAACCTGATCGTCTACATCATGTTCGCGCTGGTGATCATCACCCACATTATTCTCTTCCACACCCGTTGGGGACTGCGCATGCGGGCCGTGGGGGAGCACCCGAAGGCCGCGGACACCCTGGGCATCAATGTGTACCTGACCCGCTATATTAGCGTGACCATCGGGGGGATCATTGCCGGTATCGGGGGCGCTTACTTTACTCTGGGGTCGGTGGGGCGCTTCGACGAGGTCATGACCGCAGGGAAGGGCTTCATCGGCCTGGCCGCAATGATTTTCGGCAAGTGGACTCCCATCGGCGGGTTTATTGCTTCCTTCATCTTTGGGTTGGCCGATGCCTTACAGGTGAAAATGGCCATTTTGCGCGTGCCCATCCCTTCAGAATTCCTTCTGATGGCGCCCTACTTGGTGACCATTATCGTCCTGTCCGGTGTGGTGGGACGGGCCGTCCCGCCCGCGGCGGACGGACAGCCTTATGTGAAGGAATAGGCATATGCGTGGACAATATGCGCGGGGAGTGTGGGGACTTGCCTTGGTCCTCTTGCTGGTCATGGCGTGTACCCCCGTTACCCCATCCTCTTCTTCTCCTGCCCTTTCATTGAGGGATATGGCGGGCAGGCCGGTGCAACTCGCTCGTGTCCCCTGGCGCGTTGTCGGCGTGGGACCGGGGGCCTTGCGGCTGATTGTGTATGCCGGTGCTGTGGATCGGGTGGTGGGTGTGGAAGGCGTGGAAAAGCGCTGGAAGCCCACAGGCCGCCCCTACGCGATGGCACATCCCGAGGTGCGCGAGTTGCCCACCATCGGTCCCGGAGGGCCGGGCCGCCCCCCCGATCCCGAAGCCTTGTTGCAGGTCCACCCCGATCTGATTGTGGCCACGTACATGGATGCCAGGGCCGCGGACGCGCTTCAGGATAAAACGGGCATCCCCGTGCTCGTCTTGCGTTACGGCGAGTTGGGGACGTTCGATGAGCGGTTGTTCAAGGCCCTGGAGGTGTTAGGCCGTGCTCTGGGCACATCTGAGCGCACCCGCGCGGTGCAGGAATTCCTTCACCGCGTGGAGGAGGATGTGCACACGCGCGGGCAGGCTATTCCCCCGGAGGAGCGTCCGAGGGTGTATGTCGGAGGGGTGGGCTTCAAGGGGGCCCACGGTATCGAAAGCACGCAGGCCCACTTTCCCCCCTTCACCCTCGTGGGGGCCCGCAACGTGGCCGATGAGCTGGGAGGCACACATCACATTGTCAACCGGGAGCAGATTCTCCTCTGGGATCCCGATATCCTTTTCGTGGATGAAGGCGGGTTGGCCCTGATCCACGAGGACGTGCAGCGCAACCCGGAGTTTTACGAGGGGCTGAAGGCTTTCCGGAAGGGGAGGGTGTACGGGCTCTTGCCCTTCAATTTTTACATGACGAACGTGGGAACGGCGCTGGCCGACGCGTATGCCGTGGGCAAGGTCCTTTACCCGGAATCTTTCGCCGATGTGGACCCGGCCGCGAAGGCGGATGAGATATATCGTTTCCTCGTGGGTGCCCCTGTGTACGGGGAGATGCAGCAGGCGTTCGGCGGTTTCGGACGTCTGGATCTGAGGAAATCGAACCCACGGGAAGGACTGCCCGTGGCCCCATAGTGGGTCCCGAAAAGGGGGCGATCCGGCCCTCGGCCGAGAGCGAACGAGTCGATATGCGACCTATGAGCGAGGGACGTATAGCGCGAACATACCGTCGTCACCTGCGGCGACGGTATGCTTTTGTAACGGCGTTGCTGGTGTTGACAGGGTTGGCGTTGATTTACGGGCTTCAAGTGGGCCCGTATGCCCTTCACTGGTCACGCGTGCTGGCCCATCCCGGCCAAAGTGTGGAAGCCCGCATTTTCTGGTCCATCCGTCTCCCCCGGGTTCTTGCGGCGGTGATCGTCGGCGCGTCTCTGGCGTTGGCCGGTGCCGTCATGCAGAACGTGCTCCACAATCCCCTGGCCTCTCCCTTCACCATGGGGATCTCCCACGGCGCCATGTTCGGCGCGGCCCTGGTCATCGGGGTGATGGGGGCCGGGTGGGAGGGGGGCACGGGCCATCTCGTCGGCGCACGTCCTTCCGCGGTCGTTCCGGCCGCGTTTGCGGGGGCTATGGTCGGGGTCGTTGTCATCCTCGTTCTGGCCCGCCTACGGGGGTTTACGCCGGAGGCTATCGTTCTGGCGGGGGTGGCGATGAGCGCGCTCTTCACCGCTGCGACGACGTTGATCCAGTATTTCACCGATGAGACGGCTCTGGTTTCCATCGTGTACTGGACGTTCGGCGACGTGGGACGCCCCGCCTGGGGCGACATTGGGTGGATGATCGGGGTTTTCGTGCCCGCGCTGGTGTACTTCCTCTGGCAACGCTGGAACTTCAACGCGCTGGAAAGCGGGGATGAGGTGGCGCGTTCTCTGGGCGTCGATGTCGCTCGGGTGCGTCTCCTCGGTCTGCTGATCGCCTCCTTGCTTACGGCCGTGGATGTGGCCTTCGTGGGCATCATCGGCTTCGTGGGGCTCATCTGTCCCCATTTCGTCCGCCTGGCCATCGGAGGGGATCATCGATTCCTCCTTCCCGCTACCGCGGTGACAGGGGCCCTGTTGCTGCTCCTGGCCGATGCCCTGGCCCGCTCCCTCATCTCGCCGGACATTCTTCCTGTGGGGGTGTTGACCTCCTTTCTGGGGGCGCCGATGTTCTTATACCTTCTGTGGCGAAGAAGCGCATGAGTGCCCTGCTTTCGGTGGAAGATCTGAGCTACGCGTACAAGCACCTGCCGGTGCTGCACCGGGTCACGTTTCAGGTGCGCGCGGGGGAGATAGCCGTCGTGCTGGGGCCGAACGGCGCGGGCAAGTCCACCTTGCTCAAGTGCGTGGCCTACATGTTGCGCCCCCGGGAGGGGCGGGTTTCCGTTGCCGGTGAGGACGTCCGTACCTGGTCGGCTCGGCAGCGGGCCCGTGTGTTCGCTTACGTTCCCCAAATAAACACGGGGAACATGTTGACCGTGTTCGACACCGTTCTCCTGGGGCGCAAACCCCACATGCGCTGGTCTCCCACGGGGCGGGATGTGCGCGTCGTCGAGGAGCTCCTGGAGCTTTTGGGATTGGATGCGTTGGCCTTGCGGCCGACGAATACGCTGAGTGGGGGGGAGCTCCAGAAGGTGGTATTGGCCCGTGCTCTGGCCCAGGAGCCCCGGATTTTGCTGTTGGATGAGTTCACGAACAATTTGGACATTCGGAACCGCATCGAAGCCATGCAGTGGGTGCAGCACGTCGTGCGCGCCCGGAACATCGCGGCCGTGGTCGTGACCCATGAGTTCAACCTGGCCCTTCGCTACGGCGACCGGTACATCGTCATCGACAAAGGGCGGGTGCGCGCCGCGGGAGATCGTTCCGTCATCACGCCTCAATTGCTGGAGGATGTTTTCGGCATTCGGGTACGGGTGGAACACATCTCCGGACACCCCCTCATCGTCCCCCTCTTGTGAACCGACTTTTCTGTGCCCTTTGGCTCAAAAAGACAAATTCTTGTATACTTGGGAACAGTGAGGCGGAGAAGATCGTCCTCAGGGACGTTAGGCTCGGAACATCATAGGGAAGCCGAAATCTCGGTGGAGAGGTGCGGCTAACGAGTGACGAGTAACGAGTAATCAGCTGGCGGGGGAAGACAACGATTAACGATTGACGATTAACGATTAAAAGGGCTGGCGCAGAGACGAGGTTGTCCCTGCAAAGCCAACTTCTTTTCGAGGTTACGCATCACGCATTACGTCGTCAGGCCAAGACGTGCCTCCAGTGCCGACGTCCTCACCGGCGCCTGACGCATGACGAGTGACGCACGACGTCACGAACTCAGCACCGTGCGGGGTTCGTACAATAAAATAGCATACTGGTCATCTGCGGGGAGTGTATTTGCTCGGGGGAGGGATTGGACTTTTTTATTGTTCGGTCCAGGTATTATCCAACGGTTATTCTTTTATTATTCATTTGCACACCTCGTCTCTGAGCCCAGACGTCCCCGCGTGACCCCATTGGGAGGCCTAACATGTTGAATCGGATCGCGCGGGTAACCGGTTTGATTGTCGGGGGCATTGTGGGATGGATGGCCGCATTTTACATCCCTAATGTGCCCCAAAATTGGTTGGATTTTGCTTTTCTCCGTTGGGGGATTCCCCTCACCC
>WGAA01000082.1 GCA_015489285.1 Anaerolineae bacterium
CCGTCCGCATCCGTGTCATTCCAAACTCGGTCGCCTATCGACCCGCGAGCCGTGCTAACAGTGACATCCTCGTCATTCTCCGGATCCTGGCCGGACGGCGTGTCGGTATCTTGGGCTTGAGTACCGTCGTCGTCAACGGTGTGATAATTCTCCGCGCTGGCGTAGGCGGTGTTGTCGTATGTGCCTTCAGGTGTCTCAGGTGATACATCTACGACGAACGTGATCGTGATAACACCACCAGATCCTATGTCCCACGTCCCCCACTTGGGTGTGCCGTTGCCCAGCGCACAGAGGAGGGAGCCTCCGTCATGCACTTGGGCCGGCGTTTGCGTCAACTGGGTCCAGTTGTCTGCGTTCGTGTCGTAAACCTGGAAGTACCGAGTATCCGTCGCGGGGAAGCCGTAAACCTGATGCTTGCCGTCGGAACACAGGTCACTGCCGTTTTCCACCTTGTGGGGTGAGTCGGCCGGGGGATTCTGAATCCAGGTATTAGTGGCAATATCGTATCGGTAGTAGAGTTGTTTGTCCCCACCGACCCAGGCGTAGATGGAGCCGGACGAGGGCTGGTTCCCCGAGACCGTGCCCGGATGGAAGACGATGGCCGCCCCTTCTTTAGCCGGTTCTACGTTGGGAAGATCGTGTAGGCGTTCCCAGGTATCTGTCTGGATGTTATAGCGATAAAACTCGTACCCCGGATTTTCCGGTCCCCATTGGGACGGGTCGTCATTGCCGTTGTTTCCACCCAGGAAGTAGATGTAGCCGTCACCGTAGGTGATGTCCGAACCGCCGGACTGGGCCACAGGCGTATGGGTTAGAAGGGTCCACGTATCTGTACGCGGGTCGTAGCGCCACAAGTCGTTATCCGTGCTGCTATCGTTACCGCCCACAATAGCGTAGACGTAGCGGTCATCGTACGTCAGTGCCCCACCTGTGCCGACTTCCTTGCCGGGAGGCAGGGGCACATCGGCCGCTGCAGCATCGCTCCACGTGTTCGAAGTCGGATCGTATCGCCAGAACGCGTTGGTGCTGCCGCCGCCCATGCCAAAGATGTACCCATCGGCCATGGCAATGTCACCGCCCGCATGGACGTTGCCAGGAGCATCGGCCATCACTTGCCATGTCCCTGCCTCCAGATCGTATCGCCAGAAGTTGGGCGTGTTCTTGCCGCCAAAGGCATATATGTAACCGGTGTCGTTCAATAACGTGTTGACCGGGGTGATGGTCCCGGTTCGGGTTACCGGACCACTAACTTCCACAGAGATTGTGCGGTCATAAGTAAACCCATTCGGTAGGGTATCGGTAATGACGACGCCCCGGGCAACTCCGGTACCGTCGTTGCGCACCACGATGGTGTAGGTCGCCTCCCCACCGGCCACCGTGGTGGGCGTGGACGTGTCCTTGTCGATGAGCAGATGGGGCGTTAAGACGGCAATGCCTGTCGTCTCGCTGTCGCTGTTGTTACTCGTGTCCGGATCCGGGTTGTCCGCGGACCCCACGGAGACGGTGTTCGTGATGGAAGGAACTGACGTAGAGGGGGCCACCGTGCCCCGAATGAGCACACTCTTCGTCGTTGTTGTCAACACGTCCCCCACGTTGAGGGTCCCCGTCCATGGATTCCACGTCGTTCCGTTGTCCAAGGAGTATTGGGGACTCTGCAACTCGGTGGGTAATGTGTCCGTAATGACGACGTTTTTCGCGTTGGCCGGGCCTGCATTGGCCACGGTAATCGTGTAGGTGAGCACGCTTCCTGTGTTCACCGGATCCGGGGAGTCGGATTTGGTCACACTCAAATCCGCGCACATATTCACCCGCAGGTACAGGCGTGGATTTTGATGATCCGCGTGTACTTCCTCGAAGAGACACGCGGGACAGGGGCAGAGGCGGGCCCAATAACTGGCCTCGTCCTCGCCCACAGGCGGAGAGTACATTTGATATACGAGGGGGCCCTCAGTGAAATGGTATACTTGCGTAGGGGCCGCGTAATCATCTGGGGTGGGCTGATTTAGCCCTACATGGGAAGGGGGAGCCGAATTCCAGGTGATGGGTGTCCCATCCCAATCAGAATGGTGCAGTTCCATAAATACTGGGCCCTGCATCCAATTCGTCGGATCAGGGTTATCAAGCATGTCAAGAATCAGAGCCGCATGCTCCGCTGTCTCTGTCGCGTAATCGGATAAGTCGAAATAGTAGAAGGAATCCTGACGCTGACCGTACTCCGTGTCGTCCGGTTTGGCGCGAAGGTGGATAGGAGAGAGATCGTAGTAAGACGTGTCGGGGTTTTCGCTATCGATCCAGGCCGCGTGTGTAGCGGGGATAAAGTATTCGATACGACATGAGGAGTAAAGTCCGGCGTCATTGACTTTCTTAATGCCACTTTCAGAATCACCGTCGTCGGTGATAGAAATATTTTTGATACAACCATCCGCATCGACATCGCTGTCCTTGTTGGAATCGGAGCCCGCGTGCTTGGGGCTGAAGGTAAAGGTCTCATCGGGAGGAACGAATTTGATGGAATAGGTGGCGCTTAAATCAATATCAAAACGATAGTCACCCTCGGATCCCCACTGAGGTGTGATGGCGAACTCGATAGGATCACCGCTGCAGGTGCCGTTGTCGTAGAGTTCGACGCGCATGTTGTAAATGTCCATTTCCAGGTCATCCTGGATGCCATCCTGATCGGAGTCATACCATACGCGTCCTGTAAATACCACCCATTTATGCCATCCCGCATCCCAGGTGAGATCCGTCTCACCGGCATCAAGGGTGATAGGACCGGTACATCCGGTAGAATTGTCCATGTCGCTGTCGATGGTGTCGTCGTTACCCACATTGGCTTTAGCGGCCATTTGCGGGACCATGAAACGTAGGGAATAGGTGCCTGCCTTCAGGTCAGTAAAAGTATAGTGTCCATTATCATCCGTTTGGGTGGTAGCGATAGGATCGCCGTAACAGGTCCCGTTATCGTATAATCTAACCTGGACATTTTTCGTTCCGGACTCATCCGGGTCTTGAAGGCCGTTCATGTTGGCATCATGCCAAACCAGATCACCCAAGGTGGCGGCCAAATACAACCCCGCATCCCATGTAGTGTCGTTTTCGCCTGAACTCAGGTCAATACCACCGGTACATCCCGTCGCCGGATCCGCATCGCTGTCCACGCTGTCGTCAGAGCCCTGATTCGCAGAGCTGAAGGCGTAGCCGCTCGGCTTGACGAATTTCACAGAGTACGTCCCCGGCGCCAGGTTGGTGAAACTGTAATGGCCACTTCCATCCGTGGTGGTCGTGGCCACCGCGCTGCCGGAGCAGGAATCGCCGTTGTACAGTTCCACGGTGACGTTGGGTATACCGGCCTCTCCCGCGTCCTGGATGCCGTCCGCGTCCACGTCGTTCCAGACGAAGTCGCCCAATGAAGCCTGAGGGGGTTCCGGCCCATAGAGACATACTGCGTCTATCTTAGCATAATCCGAACCGCCAGCGTCCACCGCGATACGCAAGTAGGACGCGTTGGCCGGCGCCGAGCCCGCATGTAACGTGCGCATCTGGCTCAGGAGATGATCGGTGTCTACGTCTTTGGTAATGACGTGAACGACGGGGCTACCGAGGGGCTGGTAATTGCTGTCCAGGTAGCGAACAGATACCGTCTTATCTCCATCTTCCGGTTGGTGGGAACCCGCATAGAATGTCACCGTATACACGCCGTTTGGCGAGATGGGGACATCTTGATACAGAAGATCCCCCGGCCAAGTAAAGGCGTACTGGTTGCCATCGGGCTTAGGATTCACCGAGCTGGAATCCGTGGCCTCGCCACCGGACCAACCTGCAGGGGAACTCCCCGGACTGGAGTCTTCGAAACTTCCATTCTGGAGTACACTCAGGGCGCCCGGTTCACACCAGCCTGAACAGCGCTGTGAGCCATCAGCGTTCTGGCCGTTGTTTTCGTTGGAGTACATTTGAGCGATCTCACCATCGCTCAATGCTGTGTTGTAGATTTTTACCTCGTCTATCTTCCCATTGAAATTCAGACCACCACACACAAATTGACAAGAGCCTATCTCCAGTACGTGATCCGTCGCCTGGATAGATCGGTTATACGTCTTAGTATCTTGTAGCACGCCGTCCACATAGAACTTTAGAGTAAAGTTCCCCGACGTTCCCGTGCGCACTAACGTTACATGATGCCATTCGTTGGCCGGAACTCGGGCCGACGAGGTGACCATGTCACCACTATTGTGGGCATACACCAGGTATCCATTGCTGTCCCGACCGAACCAGAATTCACCTTCGTGCGAACGGCTAACAAAGATCTCCACCCATCCGGGATACCCATAGGGGTATACCCAGGCGGAAAGGGTCAAATCCCCCAGGATGTCGAGGGCAGGATTCGTCAGGGTATCATCGCTGGGATCGTTCGGAGTCCCGTTATCGTGGTCGGCGACTGTCATTTGCGTGCCGTTAGAACCATCTCCTTCATAAGCCCGAAAGATCTTCCCATCCCCGTCGGCAGTGATGGTGGCATGGCCCCTCAAAACGCCATCGGGCAGAGTCGCCGTGTGGTCTCCCGTATAGGGATAGTGGTGATCGCCGCAGGTGTCGAAACGATATTCGGCTACTAACCCTCCCGGCGTTCCCCCACTGGGTGTGACCACCGGTTCAGGTGTAGGTGTGGGAGTGGGAGTGGAGTCGGCTACATAGAAGAACACAATGTCCTTGGGCCATCCGAGGCTGATGTAATCCCCCAGGTAATTGCTCCCGTTCGAGCTGGGATACGGTGCGTATTTCTGGACGTTATTCGTGCGCATACTGGCAACATAAAGATTCCCGTCCGGGCCAAAACGGAATCCTGTAGGATGACGAAGCCGATGGTTTCCCCCTACTACGCCTTCAATGAAGACCTGACGATTCGTTGCCGTGCTCCCGTTATCCCGGAAACGGTATATCTTATCCCCGTCCCAAAATGAAGCCCCCAGGTAAAAGTACCCGTCTTTCCAATGGAACACGCGAGCTCCTTGACCGCTGGGAACGGTTGCGTACACATTAAGATAAGCCCCTGTGGAGCCGTCAAAACGCAATACTCTATCCCCGTGTTCATCGTTGACATACAAGTTACCGTCAGGGCCGAAGCCGATGCCCTGCTTTCCATCGCTCAACCCGCTGACGAAGATGCCCATATAAGCACCGGTCGACCCGTTGTACTTGTATACCCGATTTGAAGTAAGGACGTACAAATTCCCATCCGGTCCAAAGGTCAAACCATTCGGTGACGCCGGCACATTGCTCACGAAAGTTTCCAAATTCCCGTGAAGGGGATCCCGAAGCCGATAGACGGCTTTATCTCCCTCGCTGACAATGTAAAGACTCCCGTCAGGGCCCCAGGTCATACCATAAGGCGTGTTGACACTCAAGGTACGTACAAGGGATCCTGTATCAAATCGGTGGATATAAAGTGCGTTATCGCTATAAGCTGCACTACACGAATAATATATTCCACCTGAAACGGATGCAGGCGCTACATCGCCAGGACGTCCCTCTGTCCCATAGGCATTGGCAGCAAAGGCGTACCCAACAATGAGGAACAGGACCATCAGAACGGCCAGAACACCACCGAACTTTAACCGCATATGGGCCTCCTTCTGTATCAGGCGTGCCTCCGGTGAACGGACGGAGGACGCGAGTGTCGTTTTTAAATCCTGCGTACATTATAATGGGATGCGTGGGAATTTTTCCTTACAGGATGCTGACAATTTTTGGAAAGTTTGGCGAACAGCCCTTGAATCTGATTCCCCCAAAAGTACCCTTGGCCCGAATGGTGACTTCCCGTATAATACGGGACGGAATCGTCGTGGCCCGCAAGGCGTTCATCCTCCTTCTGTACTTGTTGAGCGACTGCAAAGGAACGAGGTGACGCATGAAACGGTATTCGGAAAAAACAAGTGAACTCGTACGACGCCGGGAGTTCGACAGGGCTTGGCAGAGGCATTGCAGTTACCTCGACCTGAACATCGATGAGTTTATGCACATCCAAAAACGCCTCCTCCTCGAACAACTCGAGTTGGGACGACGGAGCCCCCTCTGGCGCAACGTTTTCGGCGATGTGATCGACGACCTCACCGTGGAAAACATGCGCGAGCTCATCCCTCTGACCGAATACGAGGATTACGAGCCCTACCTGCGCGACCGCCCGTCCGACATTCTCGCCCTCCCCATCAAGGAATGGGCCCGCACCTCCGGTCTCAGCGGCAAGCCCAAATGGGTCCCCTACACCGAGGACATGTATGAACACCTGGGACTGTGCACCATTACCACAGGCATTCTCTCATCGGCCCGATACCGTGGCGATGTACGCCTTCGCCCGGGGGATGTGGTCGCCTCCAACCTCCCCCCACGCCCCTTTATGAGCGGGCTCGCCCTGGTGGCCAGCAGCGAGTTCTTCGACTACCACTACATTCCCCCGCTGGACATGACCGAGGAGATGAGCTTTCAGGAACGAACGGAATGGGTTTTCCGCCAGGCGATGATCGAAGGGATGCAGTTGCTCGGCGCGATGACCATTGTGCTCGTCCGCATGGGGGAAATGTTCGAACAGGGGGCACGCAACCGACGGTTTTCCTGGCACATGCTACACCCTAAGGCCATCTGGCGAATTATCCGGGCCGCCCGCAAGGCCCGAAAGGAGAACCGCTCCTACATCCTCCCCAGGGATCTCTGGACCCTCAAAGGGCTCCAGGGCGGAGGCACCGATACCTTCCTATACAGGGAACGCATCAAGGAATACTGGGGGCTGTATCCCTACGAGATTTACGCCTGCACCGAAGGGGGCATCATGGCCGCTCAGGCCTGGGGCGACCACCAGCATCTCATCTTCCTCCCCGACAGTGCATTCTACGAGTTCATCAGCGAAGAGGATTGGGTCAAAGAGCGCCTGGACGGTGTGCCCCCCACGCGTACGCTGCTCATGGACGAGCTGGAGGTGGGGAAGCGATACGACGTCGTCATCACCAATTTCTACGGTGGGGCGTTCCTCCGCTACCGCCTCCACGATCTGGTGGAAGTCGTCGCCCTCGAAGATAAGGAGTACGGCATACGGCTCCCCCAATTTCAGTTCGTGGGACGGTCAGGCGCCTTTATCGACCTGTCCGGGTTTGCGGGCCTCATCGACGAAAAACTCCTCCTCCGGGCCCTCGCCCAGGTGGGGGTTCCCTACGTGGATTGGACCATCCGCAAGGAATTTCCCGGAAAGCAACCCATCGTACACCTTTACATCGAGCTCAAGCCCGAGGCTAACCTCTCGGCCGACGCCTTACGGGAGAAGCTTCACGCGGTACTCAAGGAGATGAACTCGGACTACGGGGACGTGGAACGCATGTTGGGGTACGTGCCCTTGAGGGTAACCACCCTAGCACCCGGGAGTTTCGACCGATTCATCCAACATCGACTAGCCCAAGGCGCGGACCTGGCCCACCTCAAACCCCTGCGCATCCAACCATCGGCCGAGGACATCGCACTATTGACGGGGAAGGAACATAACGGCTCATGAGCATCCCGTGGACGGAAGTACTGTGGGTCATCATCCCGGCCCTTTCGGCCATCTTCTACGCGGCCATACTTTACACATACGGGGGAAACTGGCGCAACCTGGATGCGGCAGAACGGTGGCTCATGGCCTTTGTCACCGTGGCTGCCCTGTGGGGGCTGAGCTCCGTCCTTTTCCACACGGCTCCCGAATTCATCCCCCCGGAAGTGCTGGTACGATTGGTCGCTCTCTTCAACTTCGCCATGCCCCTGACCGTTTACGGGTTTACCGCGCATTTTCTGGCACGCCGGTTTGCCATTCGCCTCCTGAACATCGGCATCATCCTCTACCTGGTCATCGCCATCCTCATTCTCCTCGGGTACGTGGTGTACGACGCGCGCGTCGTCAACGGTGTGGTGACCCAAAAGTACGGCCCTGCTATGATCCTGGCTGCCGCTTACTGGGTGACCTACATGTACGGCGCGGGACTTGCCATCCTCAAGGAATGGCGTCGCACCCACAACGAGGATTACCGCAATCGCCTGGCCTATCTGCTGGGCGTTATCTTCTTCCTGACATTGGGAAACACCATCAATATCACCCCCCTGCAAATTTACCCGCTCGACCAGCTGTGTGCGGCCATTGCAGCGGGTCTTCTCGCGTTGAGTTTGGCTCGAAGCCATGTCTTGACGACGCAACAAGCCCTCCCGCGCATCCTCGGCATCCTGGTCTTCGCCTTCCTTTACGTCTTCATTATTAGCATCACCCTCTACATCCTGGGACAACTGGCCCGGTGGACGCTGATCCTGGCCAGCGTGCTCTTCGCCCTCGTTTCCGGGGTCCTTCTGCTGAGCTTCGAGCCCTTACGTCGTCAAATCATGACCTTTATCAACCACTGGTTCTTCGAGGAGTACGACGTCAACCAGCTCCTGTACAACATCAGTCAGGCCAGCACGTACCTCCGCCTTCCCCACGTCCTGGGCCGGGATATCCTCCGTGAGCTCCAGAACACCCTCGACCTCTCCTCCGCGGTCCTCGTCCTCAAACACGAATTCGAGCCCGAATACCGTCCCATCGCCTGGGTCGGTAATGAGCCCCCACCGGAGGACGCCCGTTTTCCCGAGGACAGCCCCCTCATCGAGGTCCTGGGAAGCGTCGGCAGGGCCTTGACGTTGGAGGAGCTGGCCGAACACCCGAAGGCCCATGCCCTCTGGCAGCGGGAATGGGAAACCCTGTACAACCTCAACACCCGGGTCATCGTCCCCATCGTTTCCGAAGAGGGGGTCATCGGCTTCATGGCCCTGGGGCCCAAACGCAGCGGCCGACACTTCTCCCTGCGGGAACGGAGACACATCCTTCCCCTCATCGCCAACCAGATCGCCATTGCCCTCACGAACAGCTGGCTTTACGGCCAGGTACAAAAAGAAGCCGAAATGTTGGCCCGGGCCAACGAAGAGCTCCGGGAGCTCAACAAGATCAAGTCGGAGATGGTGCAAAACGTCTCCCACGAACTGCGAACCCCCCTGACCCTCATCCAGGGGTACGCGGAGCTCCTGGCATACGACATGCTGGAAACGCCCCAGGAGATCAAGGAGGCGGGAGAGATCATCCTCCAACACGCCAAGCACCTGCGACACCTGGTCGAACAACTTCTGGCTTTCCAGCGCCTGGAACGTTCGGGCATCGAAAAGGAACCCTTCGACGTGGCCCAGTGGTTGAAGGAGGTGTACCAGGCCTGGGCTCCGACCATGGCGCGGGAGGGATTGACCCTGCACTTGGACGTCGCGGAGGATGTGGATGGTGTCCTGGGAAACCGGGAATACCTGCGCCAGGTCGTGGATAACCTGATGGACAACGCGAGGAAGTTCAGCAAAAGGGGCGGACACGTCTACTTGCGGGCGTGGAGAGAGGGGGATACGGTGTACATCTCCGTGCGCGATGAGGGCATTGGAGTCCCCAAGGAAAAACTTCCCTTCCTTTTCGAACGCTTCTACCAGGTGGACGGCACGTCCACCCGCAAATACGGGGGCATGGGCATCGGTCTGGCCCTGTGCAAGGAGATCGTAGAGCAGCATGGGGGACGGATTTGGGCAGAAAGTGAGGGGTTAGGCAAAGGGTTGACCGTCACGTTCACCCTCCCCGCCCTCTCTCAGGACACACGTACCTCCTCATAACGCCTGTTCATCGAATTCCTCGCTCTCGTCCAAATCCCCGAGAGCGTCGATGAATTCATCCAACACGTCCCACGTTGCCTCTTCCGGTTTGGGGGCAGGCCGCTCCACCACTTCCACCGCGTCCACAGGACGGACTTTCACTGGCTTCAAATGCTCCGGTGGCGGCGGCGTCCCATCTTCCAGATAACGCAGCACATCCTCCCGAGCCTGTTCGTACAGGTAAAGCAGATCCTCGTCGGATCCCTTGAATCCCGCTATGATGCGTTGGGAACAAATCTGGCATCCCAAATAGGCCTTGTAACTTCCCTGGTCGCAATGGAGACAGTCGGCCAGACGCACAATGAGAAAGGAGAAAGCAATCGCGTCGGGATGATCCTCCGGCAATTCAAGAACGCGCTCCACCAGGCGCTGCCATCTCGGCCCGCGCAAATGACGTAATCCTTTGATAGCCCGATAGGGAAACAGAATCTCACTATCCGGATACATAGCTACGTTGTGCTCCTCCTCATCCGGGACCCCAACGTTACTCGTCCCCCAACTCAGACCGCCTTTTGTCCGGTCCACTGTAGGGCCGCAATGTAGCATCAAGCCGACGTCTTGTCAAAACGCGAGTCTCCCTGCTGAAAGAGAACGCGCGTCAAACGAGCCCACTCCTCCAACGTCAACGTCTCCGCGCGTCGGGTGGGCTCGATGTGGGCCTGGCGCAGGGCCTCGACGACCACCGCCGGGGGAAGTCCCAATCCCGCGGCAAGGGCGTTTCGCAGCTGCTTTCGACGCTGGGCAAAGCCCGCCTTGACCACCCGGAAGAAGAGCTCCTTGTCGGGCACATCCACTCGGGGGCGAGGGAACACATCGATCCGCACGACTGCGGAGTCCACTTTGGGCGGGGGATAAAAAGCGCCTCGGGGAATGGTGTGCACAATGCGAGGTTCACCGTAGAATTGCACACTCACCGCCAGCAAATTCATCCGGGGTGGACGGGCCACGATGCGTTGGGCCACTTCCTTCTGCACGGTAAGGACCAGGAGATGGGGCGAGGGGGAGCTCTCGAGAAGGTGCCGCAAAATGGCCGACGTAATGTAGTACGGCAAGTTGGCCACGACCTTATAAGGCCGCCATTCTCCCAGGACGCGGGCGACCAAAGCCGCCGGGTCCATCTGCAGGATATCCCCCTGGAGCACCGTCAAATTGGGAAAATCCCCCAGCGCCTCCCGGAGGTGCTGAACCAAACGGGCATCGATCTCCACCGCGATCACCCGGCCGGCGCGCTCCACCAGATAACGCGTCAACGCCCCCGTCCCCGGCCCTATCTCCAACACCACATCCTCCGGCCCCAAATCGGCCGCGTCGACAATGCGGCGCAAATGGTGGGGGGAACGGAGAAAATGTTGCCCCAGACTCTTCTTCGGTCGAATGTGCGCGGCCATGAAGGCTTTTTCCTCAAGATTCCTCGGATACGTCATGTGTCAGGCGCCGAGGAGAAAGTCGGCACGGCAAGTGCAGCTTGGCGTGATGACGTGATGACGTGATACGTGATACGTGATGCGTAATGCATAACTTGGACGGGAGAGTTGGCATTGTAGAATCAGCCATGTGTACGCGCCAGCCGGTTACTCGTTACTCCGTTACTCGTTACTCACGATGAGCCGGGCGGTTTAGCACTCGGCGTTGTTGGGCCAACCTTTTGGAAGTCCTCAATGAGACTTCAACGCCGTCAACCCGGCTCATCGCTCCGCTCAGAGCAACGAACCTGGAGGTATTGCTCCAGCGCGTTCAAGTCCACTCGGGAGGTCATGTCCAAGCTCAACGGCGTCACAGAGACAACCCGTTCCACCAGGAACGCGTGAATATCCGTTCCCGGCTCCACCTCCTCCGGCCGCACCCCCAGGCGGTAGTGCAATTTCCCTCCCAACTGCCCGTCCTCCCGCGGTGCTACCAGGTAACTCACATAGTAGGAACGACGGGATAGACGGGTCACCCGCCAAGGGGTTTCCCGCGTTGCATCCTCCGGCACGTCCACCTTCAGCACATCCACATCGAAGGGAAGGTCGCAACTCAGCAGTTTCTCCGCGAAAAGACGGGTGAAGTGCTGGGCCACGCCCCACTCCACGTCTCCATGATGATAGTGGAAATCGTGGTCGGTCTCCAGGGAGATGGCCAGGGAAGGCACGCCCATTGCGGCCCCCTGGAGCGCCGCGCCCACCGTCCCCGAAATAGTAATCCCCGTCCCCAGGTTCTCCCCGTAATTGATCCCGGACACCAGAACATCCGGCTTGCGCTCCTGGCAAAAGAGGAGCATACCGTAAAGGACGGCCACCGCCGGAGTGGCATCCACGTGATACGCGGGCACATCCCGGTCCCGGACTCGATAAGGGATGGGGTGGACGATTCCGTCGGTGGGGGGCATACTCCGCCCCATGCTCGTCTGCTGGTACGTCGGCGCCACGACAATCACATCCCCTAGAGGGAGAAGAGCCTCGACCGCGGCCCGAAGCCCGGGGGAATGGATGCCGTCATCATTGGTCACAAGAAAACAGGGTGAAGACATGAACGAACTCCTGTCGCATCAGCGGGTACGAGACGACGTCCCCCTGTAGCTCGTCTTGCCCCCTATTTTCCCCCAGATGGAGTTTTCGGTAAAATCCTCAGGAAGACCATTCGGCCGGAGTGCACGGGCTAGGGGAACGAGCAACAGAATGGAGCATAGAACGCACACAAGGAGCGTAAGCAAGGCGGAAGTAAGCGCGTACACGTCAGGATTCGACGTCAACGCCCTGGCCGAGGGCGCGAAGGCCCTGGGCATCCCCCTCACAGAGGAGCAGCTCCAAGCCTTTACGCGCTACTACGGCCTCCTGCGGGCGTGGAACGAACGCATCAACCTGACCTCCATCGTCGAACCGGAAGCCGTCATCCGCAAGCACTTCTTAGACGCGCTGGCCCCCCTCCCCGTCCTTGCGGAGGAGGTGGCCCGCGTGGACGAGGAGTCGGGGCGCTTTCCCGCCGTCGAGCCCATGCCCCACCTGCTTTCCCAAAAGTGGCGGGCCATCGATGTGGGGGCGGGGGCAGGCATTCCCGGTTTACCTGTCAAGATCGTGTGGACGGCCCTCCGTCTGACCCTGTTGGACGCGACGTTGAAAAAGGTGCGCTTCATGAACGAGGTCATCCGCTGGTTGGGCTTGCGGCAAACGGTGGCCATCCAGGGACGGGCGGAGACCTTCGGCCGAGATCCGGCCTTTCGCGAGCAGTTCGACGTGGTGATGGCCCGTGGGCTGGCGCCGATGAACACCCTGGCCGAATACACCCTGCCCTTCGCCCGTTTGAACGGCTGGGTCCTCCTGTACAAAGGGCCCCGAGGCCCCCAGGAACTGGCCGACGCGTTCGGCGCCATCGACACCTTAGGAGGGTACGTGGAACGCGTCGCCCCTCTCCACATCCCGGGGCTCGACGAGCGTCGCTTCGCCATCCTCATCCGCAAAGTCCGCAGGACCCCTCGGCCCTTCCCGCGGGAACGGGGGCTGCCACGCCGCCGGCCGTTGCAATAGGACGAACACATGTACTTGCAGCACATCTCGCTGAAGAACTTCAGAAACTACTTGCGCCTGGAGCTGGATCTTCCCCAGGGCGTGACGGTCGTCCAGGGACGCAATGCCCAGGGTAAAACGAATCTGCTGGAAGCAATTGCCTACCTGGCCACCGGCAAATCCCTGCGCGCGCTCACGGAGCGAGAACTCGTCCACTGGCTGGCCTTCGAACAGGAACCCATCCCCTACGCGGAAGTCGCCGGCGACGTCCTGCGCGACGGAATTGTCACCCGCTTGCGGATTGTCCTCACCCAGCAGGGAGGGCGCGGAAGCGGGTCGGGATTGCGGAAGGTGGTGATGATCAACGGCGTGCGCCAGCGCGCCATCGACCTCCTGGGAATTTTGCCCATCGTCCTCTTTTTGCCGGAAGACATCAGCCTCGTCTCCGGCCCCCCGAGCGCGCGTCGCAAGTACCTGAACTTGTTGCTCTGCCAGATCGACCGGGAGTATTGCAGCCACCTGGACGCGTACACCAAGGTGGTTACCCGGCGCAACGCACAATTGCGCTCCTTCCAGGGCAAACGTCCCGACCCGACCCTCTTGGCCTTTTGGAACGACGCCCTGGTGGAACACGGGACGTACATCATCCACCGACGCCAGGAGATCATCGCCCGACTGGACGAGCTCGTTCGAGAACAACATCGCATCCTCACGGCAGGACACGGCAGATTACGGGTGGAATATCGCCCCTCCCTCACACTCATCCCCCCCTCGACGCAGGTACCGAAGGCCCAGCTGGCCTTGGCCCTGGCCAAGGAACCGGTTGCCTACACGCCGCCCCCCATTCTGCCACCGCACAAGATCCGCAAGCGCTTCCAGGAGACCCTGAACACTTTACAGCGGGAGGAGATTGAGGCCGGAGCCACACTTGTCGGGCCCCACCGGGACGAAATGGCATTCCTCCTCGACGGTCGAGATGTGCGCACTTTTGGCTCACGGGGACAGCAACGGACCGTTGCCCTGGCCGTCAAGTTGGCCGAAGTGCAGCTCATCGAGGAGGCGTTGGGCACCTCCCCCTTGCTCCTCCTGGACGATGTGATGTCCGAGCTCGACGAGGAACGACGGGCTCGCGTGCTCCACGTCGTCCGCCAGGTTCCCCAGGCCATCCTGACGACGACCGACTGGGATGTGTTCGATGCCGATTTCCTGGCCCACGCGTATTGTCTTCAAGTCAACGAGGGGATTCTAACCGAAAAAACACCCGACACCCCCTGAGATAAGAAACATTTGGGCGGAGCACGCTGCAGCGCGCCCGTGGACCACGTAAGGAGAGGGACCATGACCGTCCGTCATGTTAGCGGCGCTTGTCCGCACGATTGCCCCGACACCTGTGCCTGGATCGTGGAGGTGGATTCCGAGACCGGCCGCGCGCTGAGGATGCGGGGCCGACCGGATCACCCCGTGACCCGCGGGGTCCTCTGTACCAAAGTCAGCCGTTATCTGGAACGCACGTACCACCCGGATCGCGTGCTCCACCCGTTACGTCGGGTGGGGGAGAAGGGCAGCGGTCGTTTCGAGCCCATCTCCTGGGACGAAGCCCTGGCCCTCCTTGCCCGTCGCCTGGGAGATATCCTGGAACGGGAGGGTGGGGAAGCCATCCTCCCCTACTCTTACAGCGGCACCCTGGGTCTCTTGCAGAACGAGAGCATGGACCGACGTTTTGCCCACGCGTTGGGCGCGTCCCGCCTGGGACGGACGTTGTGCGCGGCCGCGGGCGTGGCAGGGTACGCCTACACCG
>WGAA01000083.1 GCA_015489285.1 Anaerolineae bacterium
TCGGCATCGTGTACCTGGAAGCGGCTGCAAGCGCTCTTCCCCTCGTCGTGTCCCACGCGGCCGGTGTGGCCGAACACCTGCGGCGCCACGACATCGGCCGCATCGTCCCGCCCGACGCGCCCGACATCCTGACCCAGACGGTGGACCACCTCCTCGGGGATGCGGCGTTACGTCGGCGTCTGGGGCGGGCCGCGCGGGCCTGGGTCGAGCGGGAAATGCGCTGGGAACACGCGGCCGCGCGCGTGGCCGCCCTGTTATCCGGGGATGGCACCCCATCCCCCCAGACCTTTGCAATCGGAGGCCGATGATGGACGCGGAGACCATCCTCATCAACGGACGAGTGTATTCTATGGATCACCGGATTCCCCACGCGACGGCCGTGGCCCTGGGCGACGGCCGCATCCTGGACGTGGGGGAAGACGAGGCCGTTCTTGCCTACCGGGGGGACAAGACGGAGGTCATCGACCTGCAGGGCAAGAGCGTCCTCCCCGGGTTCACGGACGGTCACATGCACCTGGTGGAATGGGCCCTCCAGCGCAAGCAGGTCAACCTGTGGGGAGTATCCAGCCTGGCCGAAGCCCTGGAGCGCATCAAAGCCTTCTCCCTGGCCCTTTCCCCCGGGGAATGGCTCCGAGGCGGGGGCTGGGACGCGAGTTTGTGGAAGGATCTGGATGGGGAATGGCCGCGGGCAGCCCACCTGGACGCGGTCGTCCCGGACCGCCCCGTGGCCCTGGACAGCAAGGACCTCCACACCCTCTGGGTCAACTCCTACACCTTACGCCTGGCCGGCATCGACGAAAACACCCCCGATCCCCCGGGCGGCGCCATCCTTCGCGACCCGACCACGGGCAAACCCACGGGCATCCTCAAGGAACGGGCCCGGGAACTCGTCTTCCGCCTCTACCCGGAGGAGACGGAGGACACGTGGGTCACCGCCCTTCAGGAAGCCCAGCGCGCCCTCTGGGCCGAAGGCATCGTTGCCGTCCACGTCCTCAACGACCGGGAGGACATGCGGAACTTCCGCGCCCTCCAGCGGATGCGTGAAGAGGGCAGCCTGCGCCTGCGGACCCTCCTCTACTTCCCCGCGTCGCGCCAGGAAGAGGCCATCCGCCTGGGGTTGCGCAGCGGATTCGGGGACCGATACGTGCGTATCGGGGGCATCAAGTACTTCGTGGACGGCACCCTGGGCTCACGCACGGCCGCGCTCCTCATCCCCTACGAGGGCGAACCGGAGAACCGGGGCATCCTGGTCACCGAACCCGACGCGCTCTACGAAGGGGTCCACGCCGCGAGTCGGGCAGGGCTGGCCGTCGCCATCCACGCCATCGGGGACCGGGGGAACCGGGAGGCCCTCAACGTCCTCGACGTGGTGCGGGCGGAGGAACGGGACAACCACCGTCACCCGGGCATCCCCCACCGCATCGAACACGCACAACTCCTCTACCCGGAGGACATCAAACGGCTGGCCCAACTGGACGTGATCGCGTCCATGCAGCCCATTCACGCCACCCAGGACATGCCCCTGGCCCAGAAGTACTGGGGGGATCGCTGCCGGTACGCCTATGCCTGGCGGAGCATCGCCCGGGAAGGCGCCCTCCTCCTCTTCGGGTCCGACGCGCCCGTGGAACAACCCAGCGTCTTCGCGGGGCTCCACGCGGCCGTCACCCGGCGGCGGGCCGACGGAACCCCCAAGGGCGGCTGGATCCCGGAGGAACGCCTGTGTCTGCGTCCGGCCCTCCACGCGTACACCCTGGCCCCCGCCCTGGTGGAGCGCAGTGACGCCTGGCGGGGCACCCTCTACCCGGGCAAAGTCGCGGACCTCATCGTCCTCGACGGGGATCCCTTCTGGCGGGCGTACCACGACCCGGACCGCCTGCTGGACCTCCGGGTGGAGATGACCTTCTTCGAGGGGGAAATCGTGTACCGGCGCTGAGGCCGTCAACGGCGGTACGTGTGGGCCAACGTCGACAGGTCGCGCGTGTGAGCTGACGTCCACTGTGCCCAGCGGAAACGCCAGGCCCAATTCCCGTCGGGCCGTCCGGGGAAATTCATGCGGGCCTCCGAGCCCAGGCGGAACACATCCTGCAGGGGGACAACGGCCACCCGCGCGACCGACTGCCAGGCCAGGCGGATGAGCTCGCCCACCACATCCTCCACATGGCCCCCCAGATAGGTGTGGAGGAAGGAGCGGGTCCCCTCGTCCAGGGAGGCATACCATCCCCGCGTCGTATCGTTATCGTGGGTTCCCGTGTACACGACCCAGTGGGTCGAGGAGTAATTGTGGGGCAGATAGGGGTTGTCCGGGCCGCTGAAGGCGAACTGGAGCACCTTCATCCCCGGAAAGCCCCAGCGATCCCGTAGCGCCTCCACGTCCGGCGTGATGATGCCCAGGTCCTCCGCGATGATGGGCAAATCCCCCAGGGCCTCCGTCAGGACGCGGAAGAAATCGTCGCCGGGCCCCTTGACCCAGCGGCCGACCTCCGCGGTGGGCATCCCCGCGGGGATCTCCCAATACGCCTCGAACCCCCGAAAGTGGTCCAGGCGGACCCAGTCCACCAGGCGCAGGACCGTGCGAAACCGGTCGATCCACCAGCGATACCCCTCCCGGGCCAGCACATCCCAGCGGTACAGGGGGTTCCCCCACAACTGTCCCGTGGGGCTGAAATAGTCGGGGGGGACTCCGGCGACCACGGTGGGACGTCCCTCCTCGTCCAGGTGGAAGAGCTCCGGATGGGCCCACACGTCCGCGCTGTCGTAAGCCACGAAGATGGGGATATCCCCGATGAGGTAAATCCCCCGCTCCCGCACGTGGTCCCGCAGCCGCTTCCACTGGCGGAAGAACTGCCATTGGACGAACGCGTGTTCCTCCATCGGCTCCGCGAGGAGGGAGCGATAGCGGGCCAGCGCGTCGGGTTCCCGCAGGCGGATGTCCCGGGGCCACGCGTTCCAGGGGGCCCGGAAGCGATCCTTCAGGGCCATGAAGAGGGTAAAATCGTCGAGCCAGTGGGCCTCCTCCCGGCGGAAGGCGCGGAACTCGGCCCAATCCTCCTCCCGTCCCACCTCCTTGAACCTCCGGAACGCGAGGCGGAACCGTTCCCACTTGAAGGTGATGACCCGTCCGTAATCGACCCGCTTCGCGGGGAAGGGAGGATCGGGCACGAGGGCTTCTTCGGGGAGCCATCCCCGCCGTTGCAGGTCCACCAGGTCCACGAGGAGGGGATTGCCCGCGAACGCGGAGAAGCTCTGGTAGGGGGAATCCCCGTACCCGGTGGGGCCCAGGGGGAGGACCTGCCAGACCCGCTGCTTTGCCTCCGCCAGGGTATCCACCCAGCGATGGGCCTGTTCCCCCAGGTCCCCAATGCCGTGAGGACCGGGCAAGGACGTGGGGTGCAGAAGGATGCCGCCGCAGCGCGGGAAACGCATCGGCCCCTCCTTCACACCTTGTACGCCGCGATGCGGAAGACGCGGGCCATGCGGATGGAGAGGGGAAGGGGGATGTACGTGGACAGGATCCGGTTGGCCCAGGCGACCCACCCGCCACGCGAGCCGCCGAAGTAGGGGTGGACCTCCACCCGGAAGCCCAGGGCCTCCATGCGGCGGGCCAGCTCCAGGGGGTGGAAGAGGCGTTCCGCGTAATGCCCCAGGATGGGATCGAGGGGGCAGGTGCCCCAGCGGTAGAAGTGGGTGGGCTTCACCCCGTCACGCAGGTAGCGTTCCACCGCGCGGGCGATCTCGGCCCGAGTCATCCCCGACGTCCCCCGGGCCAGGGCCTCTACCTCCTCATCGTCCAGTTGGGGCGCGAGCTCCCGCACGATCTCCCGGCGTCGCTGGAGGAAGGACTTGGGGATGCGGTGGCCGTAGTAGGAGGCCCCTTCGGTCCCCAACTCGAACGCGGCCCAGAGGCGCTTGGTCTTGTAACTGCGCCAGGGGTTGGCCGCGTTGTTCGCGTCGGAGATGATGAGCGCGCCCCCGGGTTTGAGGACCCGGTGGGCCTCCCGCAGGAAGGTGTCCGCGTCCCGGTAATGGGAGATGGCCTCCACCGAGAGGATGGCGTCGAAGGTGTCGTCCTCGTACGGCAGGGCCGCGGCATCCCCCTCGAGCATGTAAAGGGGCAGATCCTCGGGGAGGGCCTCCCGGTAAAGGCGGAAGGTGCGGACGTAGGGGGCCTGGAGCTCCAGGCCGTGGGCGGCCCGCGCGCCCAGCGCGGCCAGGGTGACCATGGTCAAACCGAACCCCGCGCCGCAGTCCAGGACCGTGCTGCCGGCGATGGGCATGCGCGCCATGTGAAAGAGGGATTGAATTTGTCGGACGTACCGCTGCAAGATCGGCCTCCGGCGGAGCACGCCGAAGGATTCCTCGAAGCGAGGGTGATATTCGGACCGGTTCGGGTGCCGGAAAATGGCCCGGATGAACTCCTCACACCGCGGGCACGTTTCCCCTTGGACGTTCAATCTGATGTATGCCTCCCTAGGGATTGGCGACCGGAGATGGGGGAAGGACCCCGTGGCCCCGTCCCGGAGCGCGAGGCCCTTCCCCGGATGCTCTTCTCCTCACCGCAGAATGTAGGATACGTATATCTTGCGTTCGGGCAAGTCGCTGAAGTAGGCAATGCCCGTCACCCCCACGTCGATGTAGAGGCTCACCATGTTGGGCGTGGAGGAAAGGTAGCCGGGAGGATCCACCTCCTGCACGATGTACCAGCCCGACGGCACGTTGTAGTAGGTATACGTGCCCTCTGCGTTCGTCCGCCCGCGGTGGACGGGGATGCTCTCGTCCACGTCCAGACTCCCGTTCCCGTTGAGGTCCCGGTAGAAGTTGATGGGCACGTTCACCATAGGGGCCTCATCGGGCTCCCACACGAAATTCTTGTTCATGTCCTGCCAGACGAGGACCTGAATATTGCCCAACCCCGGCGTGGGCGTCGGTGTGGGCGTCTCCACGGGCAGGGGCGTCGGCGTGACCGTAGGCGTCGGCGTGGCCGTGGGGGTCGGCGTCAGCGTCGGGGTGGGGGTCGGCGTGGGGATGGGATAATCCCCGAAGTCCACCCGGACTTCCGAGCCCGCGTTGAGGGGGATGGGCCAGACGTCGTTGGGCGAGCTGGAGGTGTACCCCGGCGGATCCTCCTCGACCAGCCGGTAGGTGCCCGGGTCGAGCGCGGAGAACTCGTACCGGCCGTCGCTGAGGGTCACCCGCATGGCCAGGAGGTTGTTCGACGCGCTGTAGAGGTACACTTTGGCCCCGGCCAGCGTGGGCTCCGACGGATCCCGCAGGCCATCCCGGTCCACATCCTCCCACACCGTGCCGTAGATGCGGCCGTAGGGGTTCGCCGGTGTGGGCGTGGGCGTCGGCGTGAAGGTGGGCGTGAAGGTCGGGGTGGCCAAAGGTGTCGGCGTGGCCGTCGGCGTCCACGTCCACGTGGGTGTGGGGGAGGGGGTGAAGGTGGGCGTCGGCGTGGGACAGCCGGGTCCGGTACAGGGCGTCGGTGTGGGCGTGGGTGTCGGGGGGGTGTAGTAGGTGATCTCCAGCTTGGGGCGCAAAGCCATGCCGGACCAGTTGGTGGAGAGCATGGTGATGAGGACGCTCTTGTCCTCGGGCTGGTAGAAGCGGAGGAGGAAGCCGTAGTTCTCCCCCGGGTGCTGGAGCCAGTAATTGACGATGTCCGTCACATCGACCTCGACCCAGCCCGGATGCCCCTTGTACTCGGGGCCGACGGGCACACTGGAGGCGTACAGGGGCGCGTAATCCACGTTGGCGTACGACGCCCCGGGCAAGCCCCACGGCGTCCCCGCGGCGGCCTCGTTCCACGTGGCCTCCGTCTCCCGCCAGGGTTTGAGCAGACGGTAGGGCCGGATGTACGCGGTGTGGTTGAAGCGGGAATAGTAGTAATTCACGTACAGGTGCAAGATGGCCCGATAGGCCGCCTTGCCCGCGGGAATCGGCGAGAGGTCGAAGCGGATGAGGGTGTTGACCCGGGAATTCTCCTTGCTCCACAGTTTGAGGGTGATCTCCGAACCGTAGTTCGTGTTCTTGTGCCCCCGGTCGATGTACGTGTCCTCGACGCCGGTGTAGCCATCCCGCCCCTCCTGGAGGACCAGGGTCACCGCGTCGGGCGGGGGTGTGCTGGGCGTGGAGATGGGCGTCGGTGTCCAGGTGGGGGTCGGCGTCCACGTCCACGTGGGTGTGGGAGTGAAGGTGGGCGTCGCGGTCGGCGTGGGCGCTAAAGGCTCCGGCTGCGTAGGCGGCGTCGGCGCCGTAGAGCACCACGTCGCCGCC
>WGAA01000084.1 GCA_015489285.1 Anaerolineae bacterium
TGTTCAACGCCTCGCCACCCTTGATCACGTAGAGCACGTAGGCGTAGTCCGACGCCGTCCGCGGGTCCAGAGTCCGCTTCACACCATACACCACGTCATGGGCGTTCACAATGCGGGGATTCCCATCCCCATCCTTCACCACCTCGACCTCACCCGTCGCCGGGTTGTACCACACCCACGGGACGTCCTTCCGCATGTGGAAGATCCACACCTTCCCGTCCTCTTGCGCCTCCCAATCCGTCGCCAGCTCGGGCTGCGCGCTCATGTCCTTCTCAGCCAGGTCCGTGAGCCCGAGGAACAGTTGTTCGATGATGGTGACGGAGGGAACGTCGGTGGCCAACGCGGGATCGATCGTCGGCGGCTCGGTGCCCAGGTTGTAATCCAGGGTCACCTTCTCCTCGCCGGGCACGGGCGTGGGTGTCGCGACGACGATTTTCTCCACCTCTTTGGTGACGACCTTCTCGATCTCCTTGGTCACCACCTTTTCCATGGTGCCCCGGACCTCTTTGGTAACGACCTTTTCGACGACTTTAGGTGTAGGGGTAGCACAGGCACCCAAAAGCATGGATGCAATAATGGCGATGGTGAACACCAAATACCACTTCGACCACTTCATGATCTCTCCTCCTCCTGACGGTGTGATACGATTTTAATACGATTTTCCCGGATCACCGGCCAAGCTCGGTTCTCATCAAGAAGGTGGGAGGCCTTGCGGACACCAGGGATAGCCGGCATGGCAACAGGCTTGGCCGGTTATCCTACCCGTTGTTCTGCCGACGGACATTCGGCCCATTCCGGCCGAAGGGGGGATGCCACGTTGTCCACTACTCTTCTGCCACCTGATCGCTGTAGAGGAAGCAGGCGACATAGTGCCCACCTCCCACGTCGACGAACGCGGGCTCTTTTTCCCGACAAATGTCCATGGCATGAGGACATCGGGTGTGGAAGTTGCACCCCTGGGGCGGATTGGCCGGACTCGGCACGTCCCCTTCGAGGATGATGCGCTGACGTTTGGCTTCCACGTCGGGATCCGGCAAGGGAACCGCGGAGAGAAGGGCTTTCGTGTACGGGTGTAGGGGATTCTCGTACAACTCATCCCGGTCCGCCAGTTCCACAATCTTCCCCAGGTACATCACCGCCACCCGGTCGGAAATGTGACGCACGACGGAAAGGTCATGGGCGATGAACAGGTAGGTGAGCCCCCGCTTCTCTTGCAGGTCTTCCAGGAGGTTGATGATCTGCGCCTGGATGGAGACGTCCAGGGCGGAGATGGGCTCGTCACAGACGATGAAGTCCGGGTCCACGGCCAGCGCGCGGGCAATACCGATACGCTGACGTTGTCCTCCGGAGAACTCGTGGGGGTAGCGGTTGATGAAGTAAGGGTTCAACCCGACCTGGGCCAGCAGCTCCTGAACCCGTTCCCGCTTGGCTTTCCCGCGAGCAATCCCGTGGACTTCGAGAGGCTCACCGACGATGTTTTCCACCGTCATCCGGGGATTCAAGGAAGCGTAGGGGTCCTGAAAGATGATCTGCATGCGGCGCCGCATGTGCCGCAGCTCCCGCCCCTTCATCGTGGTCAGCTCCTTCCCGTCGAAGCGGACCGACCCCGCGGTCGGGCGGTACAGCTGGAGAATGGCCCGTCCGGTGGTAGATTTCCCGCATCCGGATTCCCCCACCAGACCAAGGGTCTCACCGCGACGGATGAAGAAGCTCACCCCATCCACAGCCTTGATGTCCCCCACCTTTCGCTGGAAGATGAGCCCACGCAGGATGGGGAAGTACATCTTCAGGTTTTCTACTTCGAGTAAAATGTCCCCGTTCGTCTTCACCGTGGCCTCCCTGTCCTCACGTCAACCCAGCACGCGACTTCGTGGCCCGGCTCCACAGCCCGTAACGTCGGCATCTCCTCAAAACAGCGGTCCGTCCGAAAACGGCAACGAGGGGCGAAGGGACACCCCTGGGGTTCTACCAGGAGGTCCGGAGGCAATCCCTCGATGGGCTCCAGGCGACGGCCGACCTTGTCCAACCGGGGGATGGAGTTCAAGAGCCCCAGGGTGTAGGGGTGACGTGGGTCGTAGTACAGATCGCGCACGTTGGCCATCTCCACGATTTTGCCCGCGTACATCACGGCCACGCGATGGGCCAAACCGGCCACAACGGCCAAATCGTGGGTGATCCAGATAACGGCCATCCCCAGTTCATCGCGCAGGCGTTTCACCAGGTCGATGATCTGGGCCTGGATGGTCACGTCCAGTGCGGTTGTCGGCTCGTCCGCGATGAGCAGCTTGGGATTGCACGCCAGGCCCATCGCGATCATCACACGCTGTCGCATACCGCCGGAAAACTGGTGGGGATAATCGTCGATGCGGGCTTCCGCGTCCGGGATGCCCACCATCTTGAGGAGCTCGATGGCCCGCTGCCGGGCCTCCGTCTTGTTCAGCCCCAGGTGCAACTGGAGCGCCTCGATGATCTGGTACCCCACCGTGAGCACGGGATTGAGGGACGTCATGGGGTCCTGGAAGATCATGGCAATCCGATTCCCACGGATTCGCCGGATCTCGTCCTCGGACAAAGTGAGGAGATTCTCCCCCTCGAACCAGACTTCCCCATCCGTGATCTTGCCCGGCGGCTGGGGAATCAGGCGGATGAGGGACATTACCCCCACACTTTTGCCACACCCCGATTCCCCCACAATGGCGAGGGTTTCACCTTCGTGGACCTGATAGGAAATGCCGTTTACCGCGTGGACGACACCATCTTGGGTGTAAAAACGGACGGTTAGATTGCGGACATCAAGTAGTGTGGTCATTACCCCCTTCCACGGCCGAGCGAACGAGGAGTTCGCCCCAAGTTTAGGTCGAAGAGACCGGACCACGACGTTCACGCGTGGTGTTTGATGATAACAGAAACTCGAACGCGTGTCAAACGAAGGAGGGATTTTGCGTTCTAACGAGTGACGGCTAACGAGTGACGAGTAACGAGTAACTGCCTGGTGCGGGAAGACAAACGATTAACGATTGACAATTAACGATTAAAAGGGTCGACGTGAAGACAAGGTTATCCCTACCACGCCAGCCCTCCCCCCAAGTTACGCATTACGCATCCGATGCCGAGCTCCATTCTAACACGCCAACCTCCTCCCCGTGCCTGACGCATGACGGGTGACGAATGACGACCGACGACCGACCAACGAAAGGATGGCGCGGACACAAGGTTGGCCCCGCCGCGCCAGCCTCCTCCCGGCGCCTGACGAAGGTTGCCCAGCGACGCCGGGCGCTAAACCGCCCGGCTCATCCTAGCGAAGGCCTGCGGCCTCCGGCTAACGAGTAACGGAGTAACGAGTAATTGGTTGGCGCGCACACAAGGTTGCCCCTACAGCGCCAACCCACTCTCCAAGTTACGCATTACGCATCACGCATTACGAATCACGCATCACGTCTCACGTACTCCAACGCGCCCCCCCATCGGTCGACGCATGTTCAACAACCGATGGCGGGGGGTCCAACCGGCCCGGCTCAACGCCTCCTCCAGGGCCCTGTGCGCCATCTCCGTTATGGTCCGTACCCGGCTCAGCCCCTGCTTCCTTGCCCGCACCTCGGCCCACCGCACGAAGACATCCTCCCACAGCCCCCAATACGCCCGGTCCACACGGAACACCACATGCCCCATCCCTCGCCTCCGGTCGAAGCGCAAGTGGAGCAGCGCGAGGAGGCGGCCTTCATGCCCCCACCCCCAGTAC
>WGAA01000085.1 GCA_015489285.1 Anaerolineae bacterium
CGGATCCCGGAGGCCCGGTACACCGATGGCGAGCAGCAGCTCAGCTCTCGCGAGATCACCGCGGAGGACATCGAGTACGTTGTCAGCCGCATCGGCGAATTCACCGCGGACAACCGCGCGGGCATCGAACGCACCCTGCACCGGATCTCCTGCATCCGCAACCGTCAGGGGAAGATTGTCGGGCTCACGTGCCGCGTCGGACGGGCCGTCTACGGCACCATCGACATCATTCAGGACATCATCGAATCGGGCAAGAGTGTCCTCCTCCTCGGACGCCCCGGTGTGGGGAAGACGACCCTCCTGCGAGAGGCAGCCCGAGTCCTGGCCGAGAAGAAGCGGGTAGTCATCGTGGACACGTCAAACGAGATCGGTGGAGACGGGGATATCCCGCATCCGGCCATCGGGCGGGCGCGGCGCATGCAGGTGGCCACACCGGCCCTCCAGCACGAAGTCATGATCGAAGCCGTGGAAAACCACATGCCCGAAGTGATCATCATCGACGAAATCGGGCGTGAGCTGGAGGCCATTGCGGCCCGCACCATCGCGGAGCGGGGCGTCCAGCTCATCGGTACGGCCCACGGGAACACGCTGGAGAACCTGCTCATGAACCCCACCCTCTCCGACCTTGTGGGCGGGGTGGAAAGCGTGACCTTGAGCGACGAGGAGGCACGGCGTCGAGGTACGCAGAAGACCGTCCTGGAACGGCGCTCTCCGCCCACCTTCGACGTCCTCATCGAGATTAAGGACCGAAACCGCCTGGTCATCCACCACGACGTGGCCGAGGCCGTCGATGCTCTCCTGCGCGGGCGCACCCTTACCCCTGAAGTCCGTTACCGGGACGAAGAAGGGCGTATCCACGTAGAGCTCGGCCGGATTGCGCCGGGCCAGAACGGCCGCCGGAACGGGGATACCCAGAGGGAGGGCGTTGCTTCCGCCTACGAACGCGCCCGGGAGAGCGTCCTGGAACGCCAGGGGTCCCGAACCCTCCACGTGTACCCTTACGGTGTGGGGCAGAACCGTCTACGCCAGGCCGCCCGGAACCTGGGAGTCCCGGTCGAGCTGGTTAACGAGCTCCGCCGCGCGGACATCGTACTCACCCTGAAGAACTACTTCCGCAAGCGGCCCCAGCCCATTGCCGAAGCGGAGCGCCGTGGGGTTCCCATCTATGTCCTTCGCTCCAACACCGTCACCCAGATGGAATCCACCCTGGCCGAGATTTTTGCCCTGACACCGGCGGAAGAGCCGGACCCTGTTGCTGCGGCCCTGGCCGAGACGGAGGAAGCCATCCAGCGCATCCTCTCGGGAGCGCCCGTCGTTGAACTGAGACCCGCGCCTCCGGAAATCCGCAAGCTGCAGCACGAGCTGGCCCGATCCTACAACCTCATCTCGCACAGCTACGGACGGGAACCCCGCCGTCGCGTGCGCATCTACAGGGAGTAACGGTTCGTGGGATTCTTCATCACCTTTGAAGGCCCGGAAGGGAGTGGCAAGAGCACCCAGGCTCGCCTTCTCGCCGAATGGCTGCGTGATCGGGGCGTCGACGTCCTCCTGACGCGCGAGCCTGGGGGCACCCCCGTAGGAGATCGCATTCGCTCCATCCTCCTGGACCCCCATCTGGATCATCTCTCCCCCGAGGCAGAGGTCCTCCTCTTCTCCGCCTCCCGGGCCCAACACGTCCGCACGCTCATCCGCCCCGCGCTGGAAGCGGGTCGTGTTGTCATTTGCGATCGTTATGCGGATTCCACTTATGCCTATCAGGGATACGGCCGGGGATTGCCCCTTGAGGACCTGCAGGCCATTACCCGCTTTGCCACCGGCGGCCTAAAACCCGACTTGACGTTGCTCATTGACGTCCCCGTGGAAATCGGCTTGAGACGAAAACGGGGTGGAAGCGGGAAGGACGATTGGAACCGCATGGAACAGGAACGGCTGGCCTATCATCGCCGAGTGCGGGAGGGATACCTCAAACTGGCCGAACAGGAACCCCAACGCTGGGTCATCCTGGACGGGCGAACTCCTCTCCACGAGCTACAGGAACACATCCGCGCTCTTATCACACAACGTCTTCCGCTGAACCTGCCTCCTCACCCGTGAGCCCCTCACCTTCAATCGATTCCCCGGCCAGGTCGGGCATCTGCTTCTCGATCTCTTCGGGACTTTCGCCCGCCTCCAGGCGGTCGACCACCTCCTCGAACTCATCCCCCAAATCCTCGCCCAACTCCTCGCTCATCCGCCGCATGAAACGGGCCAGCGAACGGGGGTCGTTCTCATCCAGGCCGGAGAGAAAGTCCGTGTCCATCATGGACTCCAGACGACTTTCCTCTGAACGCACAACAGCCACCCGGGAAATGCGCCGCACAAGTCGCGTGGAACCACAACGGGGACACGTCGGTGTGGCCTTTTCGGCCTCCGAAAGGGTGCGGAAGAACAGGGTCACCCGTCGTCGGCAATCCAGACATACGTACTCGTAGATAGGCATCATCCTCCTCCTTATCCGAGCGGAGTAGACATTGAAGACGTTGAGCAGTACGTGGTCTCAAACACCCCTGGCGAGGATTGCGGAAATCGTGCTTCGTTGGGACTCCGCAAAGTCCCAACCTCCCTTCCCATTTGTCGACATATCCGACCGATGGGATATAATACCTTACAACGGGATAAAACCGCAAACATTGTCTCTCCATGCGCTTTTTTAGACCAAAGGATGGCGGCCATGTACCTTTCAGACAACGGGAATACCCCTCCAGAGGAGTGGGAACTCCCCCTTCAAACAACGTTGGACGAAGAGGCCGAAGCCCAACTGGACGAACTGGTAGGCCAATCGGTCCTCAGCCTGAGCGTGTGGACGGAGCCTCTGGTCGATACCCTGGGAGAGGAGCTTCGGCTGGACGAGTTCGACGAGCTGGAAGAGGTCGTAGACATCGATCTCTACTTCGAAAACCATCGCGTCCTGGAACTTTACAGCGCGATGGTGTACCGCAGCGAAGACGAACCGAACGTCCAGGGGCTTCAACGCATTACCGAGCTGTTGAGCCGTTTGGTGGAAGAGGGCATCCAACTCGTCGAAATCGCGGAAGAAGCCGAAAGTGGGGCGCCCATCTTCATCTTCGAATCCCTGAAACGGGGGGAACCCCTCCTCATCGTCGCCGATGGCTGGATTGTGGACACGTGGGATACCCTGCCGGAGGAGGACGAGTTAGAATAATGCGAGTCCTGGTCATCTCCGACATCCACGCCAACTTGGAGGCTTTCGAGACCGTTCTGGAAGCGGCACGCCAGGAGGGGGGCTTCGACCGCATCTGGTGCTTGGGCGATATTGTGGGCTATGGCCCCAACCCCAACGAATGCGTGGCCCGCTTGCGTGAGTTCGAGCACATATGCGTCCTGGGGAACCACGATGCCGCAGCACTGGGGCGGGTCAACGTGGAGGACTTCAACCCTGACGCCAAACAGGCCGTCCTCTGGACCCAGCAACAGTTGACCCCGGAAACACGAGCGTACCTGGAGCGGCTTCCCGAACGCCTCGTGGAGGGCGACTACACCATCGTACACGGCAGCCCCCGGAATCCCGTATGGGAGTACATCCTCTCCCCCACCATAGCCCATGCCCAATTCGCCCACTTCGACACCCCCGTCTGCCTTGTGGGGCACACCCACGTTCCCGCAGTGTACCACCACTTCAGCGACGAACAGGGACGATGGATGACGGCCTGGCACATTCCGGACCCGGGTGACGTCTACGAATTGCGCGACCCCGACCGGTGGATCGTGAATCCCGGCAGTGTGGGGCAGCCCCGGGATCAGGATCCTCGGGCGGCCTTCGCGCTGTTAGAGGTGGAAGAACGCACATGGCACTACTACCGGATTCCGTACAACGTGGAGCGCACCCAATATCTCATGAGGCAAGAGGGCCTACCGGCCCGTCTTATCGCCCGCCTCTCCTACGGGTGGTAGCTCCCAAGGCAGAGAAAGGATAGGGAAATGAACCGTGTACGCACGTCCTGGGTCCGACTTGGATTGCTCCTCATTCTCACCGTCCCCCTTCTCGTCGCCTGTGCCCGCGCCCTCCCCGCCCCACGGGAGGCGCCCGCGCCGAAACCTGTAACGGCGAAAAAGGCCTTCGTGGCCGAGGAGACCACCGCGGTGACAACCAGCCCCGCCCTTCCTCGTCGGATCATCTACGAGGCCGACCTGGAACTTGTCGTCGAGGACACACAAACCGCCGCGGACAATATCAGCGCGATCGTCAAAGAGCTGGGAGGCTATGTAGCCGAAACATCCCTCTACCGCAGGGAGGACACACTGACGGGCACGATGACCGTGCGTGTGCCGCAGGAGCGCTTTCAAGAAGCCCTACAACGGTTTCGTGCCCTGGCCATTCGGGTGGAACGTGAATCCATCCGCACCAACGATGTCACCCAGGAATACGTGGACCTGCAAGCCCGCCTGAAGAACCTGGAGGCCACGGAAAAGGAGCTGCGTGCGCTCCTGAGCGAAGTCCGCAAAGAGACGAAGAGCGCCTCGGACATCATCGAGGTTTACAGGGAGTTGACCCGTGTGCGCTCCGAAATCGAACAGATCAAAGGGCGGCTTCAGGTACTGGACACGTTAACCAACCTGGCCACGATTCGCATTACCCTTGTCCCGTACGAACTCAGCCGTCCCATTTCCGGCCGCTGGGATCCTCGGGTAACCCTTCATCAGGCGTGGAGAAACCTGATCCGGGGGCTCCGCTTCCTGGTCGACCTGGCCATTTATCTCATCGTCGTTGTCCTCCCCCTGGCCGCACTCGCCCTCGTTCCCACGTTCCTGGTAATATACCTCCTGCGCAAGGGGTTCCAACGCCTGCGCAAAGGACGAACTCCACCCCAGACTTGAGGAGGAACCGATGATAGAGCTGGACATTCCCGGACGCGGTTCGTATCAGTTGGAGCATCTGGTGTTCGACGTCAACGGGACGCTCGCGGTGGACGGCATTCTCCTGGAAGGCGTTGTCGAACGGATAACCGCCCTGCGAGCGCACCTGAACATTCACCTCCTTACAGCGGATACTCACGGACGCCAGGACGTTATCGATGCCACGTTGGGCCTGGAGGCGCAACGTATCGGCACGTCCGCGGGAAAATTGCGTTACGTTCTGGACCTGGGGGCCGACCGGGTCGTTGCCATTGGCAACGGGGCCAATGACGTAGGCATGCTCCGCGCGGCCGCCCTGGGCATCGCCGTGTTAGGCCCGGAGGGCACGGCAGCAGACGCCATCGACGCGGCCGACATCGTCGTCCCCGGCATCATCACGGCCCTGGAGTTACTCCTCAACCCCCGACGCATTGTGGCCACTTTAAGACGTTGAACATCCCGGAGGTCTTATGGACGGCACCATACCCCCTGTTTCTTCCAGCGAGGTGGAGGCCTATATCTACGATTTAGTGACGCAAGTGATGGACGTCCAGGATGTCTCCGTGTCCATGGCGCCCACGTTGACGTACCGCTTCGTTGGGCGTTTGCACACGCCTTCGGAACGCGCTTATGACTTCCTGTTCGAGCGTCTACGTCCCTACACCTTTGTCCCCCTCTTCCGGCGGCAGGGGGACAAACATCTTATCATCGTCCAGCAGGGGCGTCTGCCCCGGGCGAAACAGCGTGTCGTCCTCGCCGGGGTCCTCTTTGTCCTGACCCTGCTATCCGTCTTCTTTGCCGGGCTCACCCAATCGACGAGTCCTACGTTTATCGGTCAAATCAGTGAAGCAGCGCTCTTTGCCATTCCCCTGCTGATCATCCTCACCGCCCACGAGATGGGACACTATTTGGTGGGGCGCTATTACCGTACCGAGATGAGCCTTCCTTACTTCATCCCCGCACCGATCTTCCTGTTTGGAACCATGGGGGCGGTCATCAACATGGTCGCCCCTCCCAAGAACCGGCGCCAATGGTTGCACATTGCCGCTGCCGGTCCCCTGGCCGGGCTGGTTTTCGCCATCCCGTTTACCCTCTTCGGTCTGATGCTCTCCCCGGTGCGTCCGTTGCCGCCTCATGGGGGATATATCCTCGAAGGCAACTCCCTCCTGTACCTCCTGATGAAGCTCGTCGTCTTCGGCCGTGTCCTTCCCGGAGGGGGCATGGACGTGTACCTGCACCCCATGGCGTGGGCCGGGTGGGGCGGCCTACTGGTGACGATGTTGAACCTGATACCCGCGGCTCAACTCGACGGGGGACATGTGGCTCGGGCCCTCCTCGGGTCGAAGGGGGGACAACTTCTCACGTACGCTATCATTGTCCTTCTCCTCTTCATGAGCGTCCTGTGGCGGGGGTGGGCGCTATGGGCGCTGATCATCCTCTTCTTCTCCCGCTACCAGGTCGCTCCCCTGGACGACATCACCGAGCCGGACTTGTGGGATAAGATGCTGGCCGCGTTCATGTTGCTCATCTTTATCCTCCTCTTCACCCCACGTCCCATCACCTTTGTCGCGTAATTCGAGGAGGAACGGCTTTGTAGCATGGCGTCGAGCGTAACCTTTACTCCGAGCAACGCATCCAATTGACCGACGGCTTTGCTAAGTGCCGGCGCGCGGGGACATCCAATGGAAGCTCCTCGCTTGAGGAGAAGCCGGGTCTTCTTTATAATTGAGCACGCCGGGGGGACAGGCGTGAAAACTTTGTGGTACGGAGGTGAGGGATTTCATGAGTGTGGAAGCTACTGTAGAAGCTGTCGTTGAAACGCCCACGGAAACGACGCCGAGGAAAAAGCGCCGAGAGAAGAAGGATAAAAGCAAGAAAAAGCAACCCAAAGTTCTCATCTTCACAACGCCCACCTGCCCCTGGTGCCGTCGCGCCAAACGGTACTTCCGGGAGAAGGGCATCCGCTTTAAAGAAGTCGACGTCACCAAGGACCCTCGGGCAGCCAAGGACCTGGTCCGATGGACGGGGCAGATGGGGGTCCCCGTCATTCGCATCGGGAATCATTTCATCGTCGGATTCGATAAACCTAAAATCGATAAACTCTTGGACATCAAAAACTAAAGGAGGGAGTGGCCATGACCAAGTTGGAACCGCTGGGCAACCGAGTCTTGGTGCAGATCGTAGAGCAGCAAGACCGAACCAAGGGGGGGATCTATCTTCCCGAAACGGCCAAGGAGAAGCCTCAGCAAGCCCGCGTGATCGCTATCGGTGAAGAGGCCGAAGAGGAGCTGAACCTGGAAGTGGGCGACGTGGTGATCTTCCCCAAGTACAGTGGTACGGAAATCAAGCTGGACGGTGAAGAATACCTCATCCTCAACGCGGACGACATCCTGGCTCGCGTCGTCGAAGAGGAGTAAAACCAATCGTCTTCGGACGAAAGGGCAGGGCGATATTCCGTCGCCCTGCCCTTTTTGTGTATCCCCTATTTGTCGACGATGATCCAGGCGTTCAAACGCCCGGATGCGTCCACCCGAACGTTTGCCCCCAGTCGCCGGAACATCTCCGCCATGTGGGCAGGAGCATAAAAGCGGCTACCGAAGAGCACCCCCTCAAGCCAGGCGAGGGGTTTCACGTACCACCTGTCCACATTGGGTTCCTCGATGACAAGACGTCCTCCCGGCGCGAGAACGCGCCACAGCTCTTCCGCGGCCAAGGAATGGTCGCGAAAGTGGTGAAACGCGTCCACGATGACAACACGGGTGAAGGCCTCGGAAACGAAGGGAAGGTGTTCGACCTCGCCTTGCACGCCCTTTATTCCCTTTCCGTGGACCGCCTGGCTCAACATAGGCATGGAATAATCCAGCACGACGACATCCCGCGCGTGGGTGCGCAGGGCCCCCGCCACACGCCCTGTGCCGCCCCCCGCATCGAGAAGACGCCCTTCGGTGGGCAACGCCAGGTGTTCGCGAACCCGTTGCACCGGCAAGAACCAGCGCACCAACAGGTCATACACCGGCGCAACGAAGCGGAAAGGATCGCGCTTGAACAGGGACATACTTACCCCCTTATCGCCAGATGGCGGGCAGGTACGCCCGCGACGTGATGGCAGGTTGGGTGGGAGTAGGGGTTGCGGTCGGAGTGGGAGTGCCGGTCGGCGTCGGAGAGGGCGTCGGTGTGACCGTAGGCGTCGGCGATGGGGTTGGGGTGGGCGCGGGAAGAATCACCGTGAGGTTCAACCGCGGCCGTTGGGCAATGCCGGGCCACTCCGACGAGGTGAAGCTGTGTCGGGCGCCGGGTTCCACCGCGGCCAGGAGAACCCCGAAGTTCTCGTCGGGGTGATCGAGCCAGTACTGAACCGCGGCCTTCACGTCCATCTCCACGTACCCCGTCCCCGCGGGGATGCTCTCGGTGAACACGGGTGTGGCATCGATATCCGCCCCGCCAAAGGCCCCCGGTACGGCCCACGGGTCGCCATCGCGCGCGTTTATCCACGTGGCTTCTTCCTCGGACCACGCTCGCTTGACCAGATGGCCGTGTAACGTCATCGCAGCCGGTCCGCTCCCCGACCACATCCGGAGCGTCGCCTCTTGCACCCTCGCCCCCTCCGGGATCTGGGAGAGGTCCCAACGCATGAGCACATATGCGTTGTCCGTCTGAACGTACAGGTTGGAATCCTTCCCCTGAGGGCTATCCTGGTGCCACTTCGCGATGTAGGTGTCGTCCACCCCTTCGTATCCATCCACCCCCTCGATCAGCTCGTATGAGCGCACGATGACCGGCGTCGGGGTAGGAGTCGGTGTTGGGGTGACGGTGGGAGTCGGCGTCGGTGTGGGCGAAGGCCCGGGGGTCGGCGACATCGTCGGTGTGAACGTGGGGGTAGGCGTGTACACTTGCGGGTGAAGCGCGTATTGGATGGCCAATTTGGGACGCCGTTGGGGGTCGTCGAATTCGGACGAAGGAATTTTGTATTCCACGATCCCCTCATCGGGGTGAAGGAGGATGCCGTAATTCTTCGCCGGATCCGCGACCCAGGCTTTCACGCTTCGGGAAATGTGCCACGTGACATCTACAAAGGAGCGAGGGATGACGGCCGTATCATCCGGCTCCATCAGGCGGTCCGTCTCCCCGTTTGCTCCCGGCCGTTCCCAGCGGATCTCCCCCCCGTTCTCGTCCAACCGTGCCACGTACCAGTTGACCACCTTCGGATCCCAGGGCCGCAGAAGCCGATATGCGCCTACGGTGAGGGGAATGGAACAAGCGTTGTAACGGCACGTCCCGGAACGCAACGTCAAGGCCGCATCCACGATATCCGCGGTCTTGGGGAGGAAGCTCACGTCGAACTTGAAGAGGATGGATTGCACATCCCACTGGCGGGCACGATAAATGTGCAACCAGGGGAGAGGCCCGATCGGCGGGGCCGTTGCATCGCCTTCGTTGTAATTGTCGTAGGGGTGATAGCGATCGATGTAGGTGTCGACGATACTGCCGACGGTACTTACCCCCGCCTGTATGACCAGGGTATCGCCGATGATGTGAATGCGCCCGAACTCACTGGACGGCGTGGTGTAATCCTCCGAATCGGCGACGATGACCGATTCCGGCGTCTCGGTACCGTCATTGTCCTGAAGGGCAAGGCTGAATCCCACGTTTCGTCCGTGCGCCAGGTGCGCACCGAGCACGTCCTGGGGGAGAAGGATTTCCACAATGTACCCGTTCCAAAATCGATGGAGGGCCACGGGGATGTCGGAGAGCCGGCTGTCGTTCTCCCAGATGTGGCCGTCCAGAGTCACCGTGTAGACGTGATCTCCGGGACCACCACCGGTGTTGTCCCCTTCACCGTCCAGTCCGAGGATGACCGCGTCCCCGGCCAGGGGGTTCCCCTCCGGCGCGAAGAGGACGTCGTCGGTCACCTCGATGCCCAGGTAGAGCCCCTCCTCGCCCCACAGGGCACGCACCCGAGCGCTAATATCCTGAGGAGAGGGCACCCGATCCCCGATCACCAAATCGGCTGTGGACGCGGTCACGGTGATCTCCGCGGGAACCGGCCAATCCGCGATGGAACCGTCGATGGGAAGGGGTTCTGCCAGTTTGAGGGCATTCAGCTCGTTGGGTGGGCCCGCGTAGTGGAGGACGGTGCCTCCCGAGCCCACGGCCCAAGCCTCGCCCTCACCGGCCGCAGCGATCCCGTAAAGCTGTTGGACGCTGGGGAACCGTTCGACCTCCCAGTGCTTGCCCCCGTCCTCGGTACGTCCTACCACGGCTCCATCGTAGGGGTTGACCGGGAGGAACACGTCGCACGTGCCACCGTGCATTTGCTCATCGCAATCCGCCCCGGCCATAAACCCGTCCTCGGAGGACAAAAAGGCGACGTCGAAGATGTCCGTCCACCGGAGGTCAGGATCCTGGGGGAGTAACGTCCAATCGTCGACCGTTGCCCCCCCGTTCTCCGTGTGCCATACGATGCCGGTTACCCCCACGGCCCAGCCCTCATCCTCCGTGAGGAAGAAGATGTTCCACAGGTGGCTCCTTCCGCGCCCCGCGTTCAGGAGGACTTTGCTCCACGTATCCCCGTTGTCCTGGGTCAAGAGGATGTATCCCCCTCCCGAACCTCGGCCGGTGAACCAGGCCCGATCGCCCTGGGTCGCCACCCCGTAAATGGGCAAGCTAAAGGAGGGGCGTTTGTAACACACGGGATCGTACCAGTTGAAACACTTGTACACCCAGGAATGGCCGAAATCCTCCGTCTTCCACACACGCCCTCCCTGACCTCCGGACCAACCTCGTCCGTCCTTTTGGAGGGCGACGCGCTGCATCCAGAGGGCCGATGGTGGATTGGGGGGTGCGATGTGCCAGTGCTTTCCCCCATCGTCGGTGTAGAAGATGCGCCCGAGGCGCCCTGTGGCGACACCGTGCTGAGTATCGGGGAAGGAGATGCCCATCATTTCCAGCACGCTGCCCACGGGCGGCGTAGGTAACGGCTGGGGCGCCCACGTTTTCCCCCCGTCCTCTGTGTGCAGGACCACGCCGCGGTACTCGCACGGCCGATCACCGCACATGTTGGCTTCGACCACTTGTTGGCCCGAGAACCGTTGGCCGATGGCCCAGCCGTGGAGGGCGTCGGGGAAGGAGACATCCCAGAATTCGGCGATTCCCCCTCCCGTGGGTTGAGTCCAGGAGGCTCCACCGTCGTCACTGCGTATGACCTGGCCTTGCCGCCCTACGGCCCAAATGCGCCCACGGGGGTCTATCATCACCGCGTGGAGATTGGCCGTCGCCGTGTCCGGCGGAGAGAGGTCTTCGAAGGTGCCGCTTTCCGTTTCGTGTAAAACTGTGCTCAAGTTCCCCACAATCCAGGCTCGACCGTCGCTGCCAAAGGTGACTCCTTGCAGGACAACGGAGGTTCCGGCAGCGACGGGGCTCCAGGAGGCCCCGCCGTCGTCACTGCGCAGGATAACCCCACCGTCCCCGACGGCAATGCCTCGCGTCCCCCCCGGGGCAAACGCGACGTCCCGCAGGGCGCCTCCACCACTCCGTACCGGCTGCCACGTTGCCCCCCGGTCTGTCGTGCGCACAATGGTGCCGCCGTTCCCCACGGCCCATCCCTCATCGCCCTGGAACCAGAGGGCCAGCAAGGTCTGTCCTGTGGCCGAGGGGACCGTCGTCCAGGTTGCGCCACCATCGTCGGTGCGCAGGATCAACCCACCGGCGCCTACGACAAGCGCGTGCTGCGCGTCAAAGGCCCAAATATCCATCAGGTCCCGCCGCTGGCCGCTCGGCTGACGGTGCCAGGTGAGCCCGCCGTTTTCCGTCTTGTAGATAAGACCCCCCTTGCCAACGACCCACCCGACCTGGGATGAGACAAACGCCAGGCCGCGCAGGGGCACGTCGCTGCCCAAGGTCGTGTAATGCCACGTGCGGCCGCCGTTTTCGCTCTTGTAAATACTCCCCCCATCCCCCACGATGAAGATGAGATCGGGGGTGACTGCCTGAACCGCGTAGAGGTCCTGATCCGCGCGCCACTGGAACTTCCACGCGTGCGCGGGCGTACTTTCGGCCCGTACGGTATGATGTGGAGAGGGATCCGGGGCGCTCGTCTCGGCCCGTACAAAGAGGATGTACCCTGTCGCCAGGACGAGCAAGAGCACCAGTGCGAGCGTTCCGTGCAGAAACGAACGTCGTAACGTCATAAGTGTCTACTCCTCGAAGGGGATTCAACGCGTGAGCACGGCCGTTGCCCTGTATCTTAACCGCGTGACCGAGAGGGGGCAAACCACCGCTTACCCTACGGAACGGACGACCTTTCGCCGTCCTCGCAGATTTGCGGGGCCTTATCGACCTTTGGAGGTCTCGATCGATTTCCCCGTTCGCCACTTGTGCAGTATCATAGGTGGAGCACTGCCCTTCTTGGCCCTACCTTGAGGGAAATGCCCTGTTCCGACACATCGGCTCCCTGCAATGGGCCAAGAGATGTCGCCATCGACGTGAAAACAAACACCATCTCTGGGAGGAGAACCATGGGAGGCAAGAAGCATGTGTGGTCCATCATGCACAAGGGCGTCATTGTAGCCCACCCGGATACCCCCCTGGACGAGGTCGTCCGAGTCATGGCAGACACAGGGGTTCACGGCCTGGCCGTCGCCGAGGAGGAAAACGGTCCCCTCCTGGGAACGATCTCTCACATGGATGTCATCAAGTACTGGAACAAAGACCTCGGCCAATACACGGCACGCGATGTCATGACCCCGAAGGTAATCAGTGTCTCCCCCGACGACCTCATCGAGGACGCGATCAAGGTGATGTTGGAACACCGCATTCATCGGGTGTTCGTCGTCCAAGATGAGCGCGCGGTGGGGGTTCTCTCCACCACGGATATCATTCGGGAAATGCGCGGTTCACGCTGGACGTGGTACATGAGCGTGGACATTTGATGGAACTCGTTTGCAAGTAAGGAACGATATTCCCCAACCGGGAGGACGTTGTCCATGAACCCTATTGCTATTCAAATTGGTCCCTTTGCCGTTCACTGGTACGGGTTGCTCATCACCACCGGAGCCGTCTTGGCGGCCTTCGTGGCCACGCGCCAAGCACGCCTTTACGGGGAAAACCCGGATCACGTGTGGGATATGCTGGCCTGGGTGTTGATTGCCGGCATCATCGGGGCTCGATTGTATCACGTGTTCTCCAAACCCACTGGGGACTTTGCCGGTTGGCCCTACTACCGGGAGCACCCCATTGAGATCATTGCGTTCTGGCATGGAGGATTCCGGGGGTTGGGCATTTACGGCGCCGTCGCGGGAGGTGTCCTGGCCATAGCGGTGTACACGTGGCGTCACCATCTCAACCTGGCACGCTGGCTGGACATTGCAGCGCCGGGGGTGCTGCTGGCCCAAGCTATCGGTCGGGTGGGCAACTTCATCAACCAGGAGCTGTACGGACCGCCCACGACGTTGCCCTGGGGCGTGAAAATCGATGCGGCCCACCGCTATGGGGAATACCGCGACCTGGCCAAGTACCCCGTGGAGACCACCCGCTTCCACCCGACCTTCTTTTACGAGGCCGCCTGGAATCTCATCGGCTTTGCCCTCCTCATGTGGGCCAGCCGCAGGTTCAAGGACAAACTCCTGCCCGGCGATGTGATGCTCTTGTACCTCATCTGGTACCCGTTAGGACGCATTTGGGTGGAGATGTTCCGGCCCGACGCGTGGAAGCTGGGTGTGGGGACGCTGACAACGGCCCAGTTCATCGGCATCGTCTCCGTGGTGGGGGCGAGCCTTCTCCTTACGCTGCGCCACTGGCATCACGGAAGAAGCCAACGCGCTTAACGCTAAAACCGACTTCGTCGGGAATCACCGGGGCGATGGACTTCGGTCTATCGCCCCTCGTTTTGTTCGCTTTCCATAACTTCGAGGATCTTTATGTCCGCGCGGGATAGGGGGTAGGAACGAATTTCGCTTACATCCACCCAGCGAAAATCGGCGACGCCCAGAGGCCGGGGTGTGCCCCCCACATGACGGCAGTGGAACGCGTGCAGGGTGATCTTGAAATGGGAGTACGCGTGGTCCACGACGGCCACAGGACGCTCCACGACGACGTCGATATCCAGCTCCTCCTTCAACTCACGGCGCAAGCACGCTTCCAGGCTCTCGCCCGGTTCGACCTTGCCTCCGGGAAATTCCCACAATCCCCCGAGCAACCCCTCCAAGGGACGACGGGCCAAAAGGATCTTCCCCTCTTCATTCCACACCACCCCCGCGGTGACCGTGTAGTGGGGCACACGTCGGGTGGTCCCTTTGACCGGCAACGCGTCTTCCCGGCCGGTCGCGTGCGCCACGCATATATCGGCCAGGGGACATCGATGACACCGGGGGGACCGGGGCGTGCAGATCTCCCGCCCCAGGTCCATGAGCGCTTCGTTGATTTCCCGCGCGTGGCCCGGGAGGATCACCGATTGGGCCAATTGCCACAACCGACGCTCCACCGCTGCCCGCCGCGGATCCTCCTCGATGCCGAAGACGCGGGTGAGAACCCGGCGCACATTTCCGTCCAGGACGGCTTCGTCCTTTCCAAAGGCCAGGCTGAGGATAGCCCCCGCGGTGTACGGGCCGATGCCGGGGAGGGAGAGAAGGGCCTCCTTATCATCCGGAATTTTGCCCCTGTAGCGCTGCAGGATCTCCCGGGCAGCCCGATGGAGGTGGCGCGCCCGCGCGTAGTACCCCAACCCCTCCCACATTTTGAGCACGTCGTCCAACGAGGCCTGGGCCAGGGCCTCCACGTCGGGAAATCGCCGGAGCCACCGTTCCAGGTAGGGGATGACCGTCTGGATTTGCGTCTGCTGCAACATGGTTTCCGCGATCCAAACCACGTAGGGATCGCGGCGGGTTCTCCAGGGGAAGGAACGCTGGGCTCGCCCGGCCCAGTGGAGCAAACGGACGGCAATCTGGCGAGGATCCGGGGTGCTCATCATCCCTTCAGCGCAGGAAGTGGCCTAACAGAGGCCACAACAGGTTGACGAGGAAGAAGGCCAGGAACACGAGCCACACCCACAAGGGCATACCCCAAAACGTGGCCGATGACCGCTTCTTCTTGACCGGTTCCGGCTTGGGCAGAGGCGCCTGACAACGCCAGCACACGTTCTTGTCGTCGGGATTCCACGTGCCACATTGCGGACAAACGGGCATATGTTCACCCCTTCTCGGTGAATCCAACAACCGTTCTCTCCTCGATTATACCCGGACCGAAGAGGAGGGCCAAACCGAAGGGAAGACAGGCCCTCCCCCCGATAAAAGCCCGAGCCCAGGAGTCCAATGAATTTGGCTTCCCCCAGTCCCCAAAGTATAATCCCTGTACACACGCATAAATCGGCCCAGTGCGAGGGCGCGCGAAGCGGGAAAGCCCCGGATGTAAGGACGTATCATGGGCCCTTCGAGCCGTCCTCGAACTGGAAAGCTATTTTGAGCGAGGAGGATGTATCCGTGACGGAGCAGGAGCTGAATGTACGCGTCATTCCCCGCAAGCGCATCGTCAAAAAGCTCGCCCGCGGCATGAAGTTGACGGGCAAAGTGCGTCGGGTCACCCGCTTTGGGGCATTCGTGGACATCGGGGTCAACACCGATGGTCTGGTCCACATCTCCGAATTGGCCCCCTATCGGGTTGCCAAGGTGACGGACGTGGTGAATGTGGGGGATGAGGTCACCGTTTGGATCAAGGATTTGAACAAAGCGGAAAACCGCATCAGCCTGACCATGATCCCGCCGGGGACGAAGACCATTCGGGACCTCCAGGTCGGGGAGATCGTCAAGGGAACGGTAACCCGTATCGAGCCCTATGGGGCCTTTGTGGACATCGGCATCGGCCGGGATGCCCTGCTGCGGGTTCGGGAAATGGCCGAAGGGTACGTGCGAAACCCTGAGGACATCGTCCAGGTGGGGGAAGAGATCGAAGCCCGCGTTATTCGCGTGGATGTACGGCGAAACCAGGTGGATTTGAGCCTCAAGGGACTCCGACCGGAACCGGTGGAGACGGAAGAGGAAGAGGAGATCCCCGTGGTGACCGAGGAGGACGAGGAGGAGATCATCAGCCCCTTCGAGATCGCGTTCCTCGAGGCCCAGGCTCAAAAAGAGCGACGTCGGGAAAAGAAGCGCCGTAAGAAGCGGTGGGACGAATTCGAGGACGACGAGATCATCCGACGCACTCTGGAGTACGCGGAGAAATCGGGTTAATTCCTTCCGGAAAGTGGAGGAATATGCGGTGGTGTGTTCCCCACAGTGGGGAGAGCCACCCCCGTCCCCTGCCCCACAGGGGAACGACCTACGATACCCTTATGTACTCCGACGTGTGTCCTCACCGCGCCATCTCATGGCTCGCGCACCGGAGCCTGCACGTTCCCCATGACCTTGACGTGTACCGGGGAACTCTCCGTGTCCGGAGGAGAAGGTGGAGGGCTCACACAGGGCTTTGGTGATGTCGAGGCCGTCCGGATGGTTCTGAAGACGAGGAGGCTACCCGAAAAGTGAAACGTTGGCAATTCTGGCTGGGGGTCGCGGTTAGCCTGATCTTCCTGTATCCCTCCCTACGTGGTCTGCACCTGAAGGAAGTGTGGTTTTACCTCCGCCACGCCCGGTACGGGTGGATTATCCCCGGCGTGCTCGTCTACTTTGTCGGCGTTGGATTACGCACCTGGCGTTGGCATTACATGCTCCGGCCCTTGAAGAGTATCCCCCTGAAGACCCTGTTTCCCATCGTATGCATCGGCTATTTCGGCAATAACGTGTACCCGGCCAGGGCGGGAGAAGTGCTACGCGCTTACGTGCTCAAGCGAAAAGTGGATGTACCCATGAGTGCCTCCCTGGCCACCATTTTGGTCGAGCGCGTCTTCGACGGATTGGTCATGCTCCTTTTCGTCTTCTTGGCCTTGCCCTTTGCCCCCTCCCTGGCCGGCTATCGTCGATTCATTACACTCCTCAGCCTGCTCTTCTTCCTGGCCCTGGGTGTGTTCTTCTGGGCAGCCATCCGTCCGGAAACGGTGAATCGCCTCTACACCCTGTTGGCGGAACGCCTCATCCCCAAGGGGGTCCGTTCCAAAGTGGACGGGATGGTAGAACGGTTTCTCGAGGGCATTCATTTCTTGCGCCGCCCCCAGGACGTCTTTATGATATTCGTCACATCCGTTCTTGTCTGGTTGGCCGAAACGGTCAAGTACTGGTTTGTAATGCACGCGTTTTCCTTCCACGTGCCCTTTATCGTTCTCATGTTGATGAACGGAATCGTCAACCTGGCAACCACACTCCCCGCGGCCCCGGGGTATGTGGGCACATTCGACACGCCGGGGATTGCGGTCCTCGTCACTTTCGGCGTGGATAAGGACCTGGCCGCCGGGTACACCTGGGTCCTCCACGCGGCACTCTGGTTACCCATTACACTCCTCGGCGCCTACTACATGTGGAAAGAGCATTTACGCTGGCAGGATGTGGAACAAGAAGAGCAAAGCAGGAGGATTCTATGAAACACATTACAGTTATCGGAACCGGATATGTGGGTCTGGTCACGGGAACGTGCTTCGCGGATCTGGGCAACAAGGTGGTGGGCCTGGACATCGACGAAAGCAAGATCCAGGCACTCCAGCAGGGCATCGTCCCTATCTTCGAACCGGGACTGGAGGAGATGGTGCGACGGAACATGGAGGCCGGGCGCCTCTCATTTACAACCTCGTACGAAGAAGCCCTCAAGGACGCGGACTTCGTCTTCGTCGCCGTGGGTACCCCCGAAGGCGTGGACGGTGAGGCCGACCTCCGCTATGTGCGCATGGCCGCAGAAAGCATCGCCAAAGCCATGGATCACCCCCTCATTGTGGTCAACAAGAGCACCGTCCCCGTGGGGACGGGGGATTTCGTTGCGGACATCATCCGCAAGTACCAGCGCGAGCCCATTCCCTTCGCCGTCGTCAGCAACCCCGAGTTTCTACGCGAAGGTTCCGCCATCCACGACTTCCTCAACCCCGACCGCGTGATCTTGGGGAGCACAGAGCAGGAAGCCGCGGAAAAGGTGGCCCAATTGTACCTCCCCCTACGCGCGCCCATTATGATCACCGACTTGCGCACCGCGGAGATGATCAAGTACGCGTCCAACGCGTTCCTGGCCACCCGTATCTCCTTCATCAACGAAATCGCCACCATCTGCGAACGCCTGGGAGCCGACGTCAAGGAAGTGGCCCGAGGTATGGGGTACGACAAGCGCATCGGCCCCTATTTCCTCGACGCAGGGTTGGGGTTCGGCGGCTCCTGTTTCCCCAAGGATGTGAAAGCCCTGGAACACATGGCCCTGGTCCACGGCGCCCATCCCCAACTCCTGCGTGCCGTCATGGAGATCAACCGGGATCAACGCCGACGGGTCGTGCTCAAGCTGCGGGAGCTCTTGGGAGGATCCCTGCGGGACAAGGTGATAGGATTGCTGGGGCTCTCCTTCAAGCCGAACACCGATGACATGCGAGAAGCCCCATCCATCGAGCTTTATCACATGCTGACCAACGAGGGCGCGGTCGTGCGGGGTTACGATCCGGTGGCCATGGAGAACGCCCGCCACATCCTCCCGGAGATGGAGCTCGCGGATAGCCCCTACACCCTGGCAGAAGGGGCCGACGCGCTCGTCGTCGTCACCGAGTGGAACGAGTTCAAGAACCTGGACCTCAAACGCATCCTCAGCCTCATGCGAGGAAACGTCCTCATCGACGGGCGGAACATATACGAACCCGAGACCATGCAACAACTGGGCTTCGTATACCGGGGCATGGGAAGGGGGTACACGGTCAATGGGTTCTGATGGGCTCCGCTTGGGTGCACAGACGACCCGTTTCCACCTGGACAACGGCCTCACCGTCCTTCTCAAGGAGATGCACACCACCCCTGCGGTCAGTGTGTGGGTGTGGTAC
>WGAA01000086.1 GCA_015489285.1 Anaerolineae bacterium
GGATGAACCTTCTGGTCAGTATAGGATGGGTGCTCGCGGCCGATGTGTGGGATGAGGATCTCCTCACCGCGTACGATCTGGCGCGCGAGCAAGTCCTCGACCTTCTACGTGACCAATTCCCCGAATTCGAGTGGGAGATGCCCTTCGTCGAACGGCGGGTGTATGTGCCTCTAGGTGCGTTAGACCCTCTGCCCCTGCTGGAGTTGGGCGCGGAAGAGAAAATTTACCGCCACTGGGACCACGCCATCGTCATCGTCCCCAACGAACTCAACCCCCGCCACCGCATCTTCACCATCGGCATCCCCTCCTCCGCCCTGGAAGTCGCCGTGGTCTCCTCCGCCCGACTGGGACGGGGTGACGAGCTGGTCGACCGTCTGGGAGGGCTGGTCCTGCACATGCTGGGGCACCTGTGGGGCGTTGGACACGCCCTCCGGGGGCCCACCCGTGATGTCGAAAGCCCGGAATTCTTCCACATAGACACCTTCCCCGAGGAGGTGCGTGAAGAAATCGCACGCCACCTGCGCGAGATCGCAGATGCCCGCCTCGAAGAACAAAAACCCCATTGGAGCCGAATCTCCTTCTACGTCCGGACCTTCCTGACCGACCCGCGCGGCATCCTCGAGGACATATGGAACTACGCCCCTTGGGAACTCCCCCTCTACCTGGGGCGACTCACAGCAGCCGCTGCCGTCTCCACCATCTTCTTCCTCATGACGGCAGAGGCCTGGGAAATCGGAGCACACCTTCCCCATCGCCTGATCCTCTGGGGCGCCATCCTCTCCATCCTCGTCGCCACGACCCTCCTCTTCTTCGGCCAAAACCTGAGCACCATCACCCGGGTACGAGGGCTACGCGAACAAATTGCCCGTACCCAACTCGTCCTCTTCGGTACCCTCCTCACGGGCATGCTATTCCTGTGGATCGTCATCTACGTCGTCTCCCTGGGGGTCGCCTACCTCATGCCTCAAGAAGTCGTTGCTACCTGGGCGGGTGTTCCCTCACCCCGTCATCTTCCCATCGCGCGGTACGCCGCCTTCATGGCATCCGTGGGAGTTCTTGCCGCTGCTCTGGGAGGCAACCTGGAGGAAGAGGAGGACATCAAGGCCGAAATCCTGTTCGACGAAGAAACGTGAAACACCCTTCACAGCCGGCCTCCCGGGCGAAACACATCCCCTCACCCCGTCGTATACCTACGAGGAGAGCGGAATTCACGCCCTTCACGCTGCACACGGCCAACGACCCTGGAATCCCTGCGATCAAAGCCACATGAAAGGAGAACACCACCATGAACTCACGGTTTCGTCTCCCTTTCATCCTTATCGTCCTTCTCCTGCTGACTGGTCTATTCCTTGTTCCGGCCCATTCGTGGAATGGGAGAGCCTCGGGGCAAGGTGAAATCACGGCCATCCCGCCGGCCTCCTTCGCGCCATCGCACCCCTACGTGCCGAGTCGCGTCCTCGTGAAATTGAGAGGGGAGCAGACGGCATTGGACACCCTCCTCTCTTACAACACCTTGCCCGGTACCCACATAGAACCCATCGGGGTCATTCGCCCCCTGGGGGTACACATCCTAAAAGTCCCCCAGGGCCGGGAAGAGGACATCGCATATCGCCTCCAAAAACACCCCCTCGTGCGTTACGCGGAACCGGACTACATCTACCACACCCTGACCACCCGTCCCAACGATACGTACTACTCCCAATATCAATGGCAACTTCCTCACATCGGGGCAGAAACGGCCTGGGACACGACAACGGGAGATTCGAGCATTATCATCGCCGTGCTGGATACGGGGGTGGATTTGGGGCATCCCGACCTCGCCTCCAAACTCGTATCCGGGTACGACTTCATCAACAACGACGACAATCCGGACGACGATGAAGGGCATGGGACCCACGTCGCCGGCATTGCCGCGGCCGCGAGCAACAACAACACGGGCATCGCCGGCGTATCCTGGGGGGCCCGCATCATGCCTGTCAAAGTGCTGAACGAGGAAGGAAGCGGACCCAACAGCGACATTGCCCAGGGCGTCATTTGGGCCGTCGACCACGGTGCCGACATCCTGAACATGAGCCTGGGGGGCGAGAGCGAATCGGCCACCTTGCGGGACGCGGTGACCTACGCGTACGAACACGGTGCCCTCGTTGTGGCCGCCGCGGGAAACTCCTACCAGGAAGGCAACCGCACGAACTATCCGGCCGCGTATGAACACGTCCTCGCCGTCGCTGCAACCAACGATCGGGACGAACACGCCCGCTATTCCAACAGTGGGGACTACGTGGACGTCGCAGCCCCGGGGGGCGATCCCGACGGCAATTCGGATGATGATCCCCGTCATTGGATTCTCAGCACGTTCTACCGCAGCTCGGGCAATAACTACGCCTGGATGTCCGGAACGAGCCAGGCGGCCCCCCACGTAGCCGGCCTGGCCGCGTTACTCCTCACATTGGACCCCACCCTTAGCCCCGACGATTTAACGGACATCATCGAAGACACGGCTGTAGACGTCGAATCCCCGGGCTGGGACGAATTCTCCGGGTACGGGCGCATCGACATGGCCGCGGCCGTGGCTGCGGTGCTGGCCACACCCACGCCGACCCCGACGGCAACCCCCATCCCCTCGGCCACACTAACCCCCACCTTTACCCTAACGAACACACCGGGGACAACCCCAACGGTTCCCTGGACTCCGACGTCTACCCCGACCCCAACGCCCACCGTCACCCCCACACCCGGCAGCTCCCCCACGGCCACTCCCACGAGTGGCGCCACCCCCACA
>WGAA01000087.1 GCA_015489285.1 Anaerolineae bacterium
ATGTAAAGGAGCAACGGCAGCACCAAATAGGTCATTGCAAAATCATTATAGCGACAGTGCCAGTATACTCTTTCCCATTAAACCAAAATCTACCTTGAGCAAAAGCTACTCCCGCGCGATGACGGTCAACGCTCAACAGAATCTTACGATGGGCCTCGCTTTCCATCCACGCTTGTACAGGATATTCGGGTAAGAGATAAGCCCTTCCTCGAAAGTGGACTATTTCACCACAGCCCGCTGGTGTTAGCCGCTCTCCAGTCTTCGGATCGTGGTGTCCTATATAGTGTCGCTCCACCATATCCCGCACGCGCGCTTCGGCAATTTCGTCCAGCCGCGGGTCCTCCACCAGCGGCGGCGCGCCCACCTTGGCCCGCTCGACGTTGGCGAGGCGGATGACCTCCTTCCGCCACGCGTCCACCTGCGCGGGATTGGAAAAGGGCACGGGCGTCGTGGTGGACGCGGGTTCCTCGGCCATCGCAGTGGTCGCCAGCGCGTCCACGTATGCAACCACCTTCTCCGCCTTCTCCCGCGCTTCGGCCGCCGCGTCGCCGCGGCCCGGAACGCGCAGCCGCCACCCCACCTCGATGGTCTCCGGGTGGTCCACAAGGGACGGGTACTGGTCACGATTCAGTTCGACCAGTCTTTCCACCGTCGTCCCGTGGCGCGCGGCGATTTCGGCCAGGGTGTCCCCGGGCCGCACCGTGTACATCTCGTCGCCAGTTCCTCGCGTCGCCATGACGCCCAGAGCCACGGCGAGCACAATTGCCAGCACCAACACCAACCGCTTCATCCTGCTCACCCCTCCCTCAATTCTCCTATCCACCGCACCCATCCGAACCGGTCCTTCACGGCCTCGTACAGTCGTTTGTCGCCCGTCCAGAACTCGACGCCCAACTCTCGGGCCAGCAGCAGGTAGTGGGCGTCGTAGGTCACCGTCATGCCCAGGTCCCGCGCCAGCCGCCACGCGTCGCGGTGGTAGGGCCACATGTCCACCACCCGCACGGGCAGGTTCAGGAGCAGGTCCAGGGCCTCTTCTTCTTCGTCCGGCGTAAGTATTCCCCGCCGACCGTACTTGCGCACTACCGACGCCACCTCGTAACCCCACAGGGTGGGGACGACCCGTTCCACACCCCAGCGCTCCCACTCCGCCCACAGCGTCCGCGCCGGGCCCGAATCCTGTTCGGGCAGTACCAGTTTCACCGTCAGGCTGGCGTCAACGCACACGGGCAAGTTCATCCGCGCGTTCCTCCCGCATCTCGCGTATCACGTCGGCGCTGTCCACGGGCTCGACGCCCTCGGCCTCCCACCGCCGACGGATGCGCTCCCGCAGCGCGTCCAGGTCTTCCAGACGGGTGACCCGGCGCGCGGGCGTTTCTCCGCGGCGCAACCGTCGCAATTCCTCCAGGTCCTCGATGGGCACGATGGCCGCCTTGGGTCGCCCGTGGGCCACCAGCACGACCCACTCCCGCCCGTACGCGGCCCGGTTCACCAGGTCCCCCAGGGACCGCTTCAACTCCGTCATCGTCACTTCAATCTCGGCCATTCCTCACTCCTTTCGCCTCTTTCATCCCTTTCGTTCGCTTTATACGCTTCGTCCCTATTTTACCACACCCTGTCAAGTCCCTGGGGAACACCTCTCCATCACCACCGCCTTTTCACCGCCCTTGGTTTCGCCGATGGGGACTACTCCACTCCCACCTCAGCATATTTTCATGCCCCATGAAAATATCAGCCCCTATAGGAATATCTCATTTTCATGCCCCAAGAAAATCATCGTTCCAGCCCTCGCTTGCGCCGAAATTCCGACATTTTCCCACTTCTCACGTAATAGCGCAATGCCTCCCGCAACAGGGCTGCCTTATGTCCCCGAGGCGTTTCCAGGAACGCCTCTATGACGTCCGCGTCCTCATCGAATCCCAACGTCAACCATACCTTGAGTTGCAGTTTTGCCCGCGGGGGTCTTCCCCTGCGTCGCTTCACCCGATTCGTCTTACCACCGTCCACGGTTCATCTCCCCCCTTGTCCAGTTTCGCCAGATTGCACACATGTAATGTCACCGGACGCCGTGTCCGGTACGCCCACTCCCCCGCCAGAGACACAACCGTGGATTGCATGGCCGTATCGGGCACCACGAAATAGAGGGCGTCACCGTTCAGTCGCAGCATGTTCTCGATCTTGCGCGCGAACGCCTCCCCCCGCTTCGCGGTGCGCTCGCACTCCACGTATATCGTCTTTCCATCCTTTGTCGCCGCCAGATCGGGCGCAATCTGCCGGCCGTCTTCCGTGCGCACCGCCGGGGGCACGACGTCCACGGTGTAGCCAAACTCCTCGAGCACCTGCGCGGCCTTCAGGTTCAGCCACACGTGCTCCAGGCTCTTGTGCCGCCGTAAGAGCACGTCCAGACACGGCTCGGCAGGCTCCGCGCCGAAGTGTTCCCGATACGCCCGCAATCCCTCCTCGGTCAGCCGCAGGAGATACGGGGTGTTGCCAACGCTCTCCACTTTCGGCTTGTGCTGTTCTAAGAGCCCCTCCCTCTCCAACTCCTGGAAGGGCTTCACGCTTTCCCGGGACAGCACGCCCTCGGCCAGCAGCCGTTCGGTCACGGGCTTCCGCAGGCACGCGCCCGTCTCCCCCAGCACGCGCAATGCGGCCAGGGCCTCGGATGAGAGACCGTTGGGCGACGGCGGGGACGCCACCGCTGGCTTCACGGCCGCAGTACGAACCCGGCGGAGTTCCTCTTCGGCCCGGGCCAGCCGCTCCCGCAGGGATGCCGTCTCCTTCTCCTTCGCCTCGAGACGTCGGCGCAGCAGGGCCGTCTCCCCTTCCAGCGTCTCCGCCTTCTCCTTCCACTCCTGCGCCCGACGTAATTCCTCCTGGAGCCGCTCCAGTTCCTTCGGGTCCACTTTCGACGACCGCGCCCGAATCTCCAGGGCGAAAATGCGCGCGCTTACCTTCTCCTCGATGAACGACGCCAGTTCTTCGGGCGTGGACGGCAGTACGCCGTCCCGACGCGCCTCGTCGTACGCGGCGGGGATCAGGTCTCGGGCCAGCCTGTGCAGGGCCGCCATCGCCGCCCGCGCCCGTTCCTCGGCCATCTCCTTCAATTCCTCCAGGCGCTGCATCTGGGCCTGGAGGAACAGCCGTTCCAGTTCCTCGCGTTCCTTCACTTCAACGCTCTCCTCACTTCTCCCAGTAACTGCAATGCTTCATGTCGTTCCTTACGCACTTTCTCCCATCGCTCTTCCGAGGGAGCGGTCACGTAGTCCGCCACGGCCGTCCCCCAGCGGGCCATGGCCCGGGCCGTCTCCCGCAGGCGCTCATGCACGGGAGAAAGGGCGGGCGGCGGGTTCAGGCGTTCGATGTCCACCGCCGCGGCCTGAATGCGCCGTAATAGATGCGTGACCGTGCGCACGTTCTCCAGAAGCGTTCCCGCGTCTCCCGCGGGGCGGGCCACGGGTGTGGTCTGGTCGTGAGGCCGATCCAACATTTCAGGTGGCGTCGCCACCCGATCCAGCGCCGACGCGATGCGGTTCAACTCCCGCGCCAGTTCGTCCGCGCGCTTCAGATACGTCTGCGTCTGGAGCAAATCACGGGAGAGGAGCATGGCGCGGCCCTCGGCGTCGTAATCGGTATGCGCCGCCCCCACCGCATAGACGACGGCAAAGAAGAGGACGAACACGACGAGAAGAAAACGGACCACGAATCGGGCGTCGAACTCTATCTCCATGATGACCTCCCCGACATCACTTCTCTATGCCATACTACCCTCTACAAGATTCTACTTCCATCCCCCACCCGTCCTATTCCTCCACCTCCCAGGGCAGGGGGTCGGGGACGGCAAATTCGCTCCACTCGGAATGAGCATCGTCCGGCACGAAAGAGATGATCTCCGCCACCGTTTCCACCACCACGCGGTGGACGCCGTCCACGACCACATCGCGCGACTGCGTCCAGCCCGTCACGGTCACCTTCACGCCCCGCTTCAGGTAGGGAAGCAACGCAGCGAAGCGGTCGCCGTAGGCCACGACCTGGATGAAGTCCACGTTGCCGTCGGGTTTCGATGGCTTCGACGCGTCGCGTGGGACGGCGAGGCGGAAGACGACCTTGGGCCGCCCCGAACGGGTGACGAAGAACCGGGCGTCGCGCACAAGGCG
>WGAA01000088.1 GCA_015489285.1 Anaerolineae bacterium
AGAGCTTTCCCCCGTCCACTACAACCTGGCCTACGGACGCATGCGTGGCCGTCAGGATGCGGGGGGCAAACGGGGGATCGTCGTCCACTTCGAACCCCGTCTCTCCCACACCGCGGCCCCGGCCGATCGCTGGATCCCCATTCGTCCGGGGACGGAGGGGCTCCTGGCCCTGGCCCTGGGCCGCATCCTCATCGACCGGGGATGGGCACGCAACCGGGCCGCGATGCCCTTCTTCGCGGGTGTCGACGTGGAGACGCTGGCCGAGGTCACCGAAGTGGGCTACGACCGCTTGACTCATCTGGCCGAGATCTTCGCCCAAGCCGACGCGCCCCTGGCCATCCCCGGGAGCGCGGCAGCGGCCCATCGGGGTGGGTACCAGGCCGTCATGGCCGTGCAGATGCTCAATGTCCTCATGGACAACCTGGGCAAGCCGGGCGGATTGTGGCTGGCCCCGGATGCCCGCATCGACGGGCTCACGCCGAAAACGCCTCCCGCCTCCTTCGCGGATGTGGCCGACCTGGTCGAGCGCATGGACAAGGGGGAGGTGAAGCTCCTCCTCCTGGCCGGGGACAACCCCGTACACGGCCTGCCCCCCGCGTTGGGCTTCGCGGACGCGGTGGCAAAGGTGGAAACGGTCATCTCCTTTGGGAGCTTCGTGGACGAAACCAGCGTCCTGGCCGACTACATCCTCCCCGGCCACACCCCTCTGGAAAGCTGGGGGTACCAGGTGGTGGATAACGGCACGGACCGCCTCGTCGTCAGCGGGCAACAGCCCGTCGTGCGCCCCTACTACGACACCCGGGACGTCGCGGACGTCTTCCTCTTCCTGGCCCAGGCCATCGAACCCGCCAAGAAAGTCCTCCCCTGGGGCAACGTCCTGGACTTCATCGAGTCCCGCCTGGGCATCCTGCGGGACCTGGGGATCGAGGGGCCGTACAGTTTGGACAACGAGGCCGAAGCCTGGGCCAACTGGCGGGCCTACGGCGGCTGGTGGTCCAAGGACCCCATGTGGACCGCCCCCGCGCTGAAGCGGGAGGTCTCCCAGGCCTTCAATCTGGCCCCCGAGTTCGAAGGGGGGGACGAATACCCCTTCATCCTCTACCCCTACGAATCCCTGGCCCTGACCGACGGTCGGGGGGCCAACCGTCCCTGGCTGCAGGAGTTGCCCGACCCCATGACGACGGGCATGTGGCGGACGTGGATCGAGATCAACCCGGAGACCGCCTACCTCCTGGGCGTGCGTCGGGATGATGTGGTGAAGGTGATTTCCCCCTACGGGGAGGTGGAAGCCATCGTTTACGTGTACCCGGCCATTCATCCTCATGTGGTGGCCATGCCCCTGGGGCAGGGGCATACGGACTACGGTCGGTACGCTCAGGGGCGGGGCGCGAACCCGGTGGCGCTCCTGGGCAAGCGGACGGTGGACAGCGCGAAGGAGCTGGCCTGGCTCAGCGTTCGGGTGAAGATTGTGCCCACGGGCAAACGTCAACGGCTGCCCCGTCTGGAGAACAACGCGGGCGTGGATCGCGCCCGTGAAGTTGGGTTTCCGGGCTAACCGCACATATTCGAGACTTTATACGGAGGATGTCGAATGAGCCGTCAGAACGGAGGCACGCAAGAACACCGGTGGGCCATGATTGTGGATATCGACAAGTGCACCGGGTGCGGTGCCTGCATCACCGCTTGCTACGCGGAAAACAACATCCCGGTCGTCGGCGAGGAGGAGATCCACAAGGGCCGCCACATGGGATGGGTGCGCATCGAGCGGTATTGGGAGGGGGAATACCCCGACATCCGCGCCCGTTTCATCCCTATCATGTGTCAACAATGTGGCGAGGCCCCCTGTGAGCCCGTCTGTCCGGTGTTCGCCACCTACCACAGTGAGACCGAGAACATCAACGTGCAGGTGTACAACCGCTGTGTGGGCACCCGGTTCTGCGCCAACAACTGCCCCTACATCGCCCGGGTGTTCAACTGGTTCGACCCCGTCTTCCCCGAACCCCTGCACGAGCAGCTGAACCCGGACGTGACCGTGCGTTCCCGGGGTATCATGGAGAAGTGCACGTTCTGCATTCAGCGCATTCGCCAGGTGGAGGAGGAGGCCAAGGCCGAAGGTCGCCCCATCGAGGATGGGGAGGTCCAACCGGCGTGTGTCCAGGCTTGCCCCACGGAAGCCCTGGTCTTCGGTGACCTGAACGATCCTCACAGCAAGGTCGCCCGCCTGGCTCAGAGCCGCCGGGCCTTCAAGCTCCTGGAGGATCTGGGGACGGAGCCCGCGGTGATCTACCTCAAGGGAGGTGATGCCCATGTCGTCTGATCGGGGACATGAACAGGAATTGGCCCATCTGGAAAGAGAACTCAAAGCCCGGGATCTGCTCCTGGACCGCCGTTCCCGCGAGGAGATGAACTATGAGGTCATGCACGCGATGGAGCGCATCAGCCTGGGATGGCTCCTCGCGGCCTTCGTCCTGGGGGGACTGGTGTTCCTGGGGCTGGGATTGGCCTGGGCGTATCAGATCAAGTGGGGGCTGGGCGTGGCCGGCATCAATCGGCCCGTCTTCTGGGGCGTGTACATCGCCAACTTCGTCTTCTGGATCGGCATCAGCCACGCGGGGACCCTCATTTCCGCGATCCTGCGGGCCGTGGGGGCCGAATGGCGGCGCCCCATTACCCGCGCGGCCGAGGCCATGACCGTGTTCGCACTCATGGTGGCGGGGATGTACCCCCTCATTCACATGGGGCGCACCTGGCGTTTCTACTGGATGCTCCCCGCACCCACCCAGCGCCTTATCTGGCCCAATTTCCGCTCCCCCCTCATGTGGGACATGATGGCCATTCTTACCTATCTTACGGGCAGTCTCATCTTCCTCTACCTGCCCCTCATCCCGGATATGGCGATGGCCCGGGATCACTCCAAGGCCAAAATTCGGCGCAAGCTTTTCCAGATCCTCTCCCTGGGCTGGCGGGGCACGGAGGCGGAGTGGAAGCACCTGCACGTGGCGATGGCCATCTTCACCTTCATCATCATCCCCGTAGCCGCCTCGGTGCACACCATCGTCTCCTGGGACTTTGCCATGAGTAACGTGCCCGGGTGGAAGAGCACCATCTTCGGCCCCTATTTCGTGGTCGGCGCCATCTACTCCGGTGTGGGCGCGTTGGGCGTCGTCCTCGTCCTGGTGCGCAAGTTCATGGGCTTCGGCTACTACCTGCGGGAGCAGCACCTGGACAACATCGGCAAGATCATGCTGACGATGACCTTCTTCTGGACCTATTTCTGGTACAACGGGTATTTGACGGAGTGGTACGGCGCGGAACGGGCTCTGGACTTCTTGCGGGAGTTCATGACGTATACGGGACCCGCGGCGCCCTTCTTCTACGGGATGCTGGTGACGAATATCGTCATCCCCATTGCCCTGTTGTGGTCCCGGGCGGGGCGGACGACGCCGTGGACCCTGGCTTTGGCGGGGATTTCCATCAACATCGGCATGTACCTGGAGCGATACATCATCGTCCCCGTCACCCTTTCCCGCAATCGCTTCCCCTTCTCCTGGGGACATTATGTGCCCTCGCCGGTGGAGCTGCTCATCAGCCTGGGATCCCTTTCCATGTTCATCCTGTTGTACGTCCTCCTCTCCCGCATCGTCCCGCTCATCTCCGTGTGGGAGGTGCAGGAGGGCCAGGTGATGCACGTGATCCGCCGGGTGGGACGCACGTTGGTGCCCGGTGTCGTCCATTGGCACAAAGCGGAATAATCCGTCTGTGAGGAACGAGGAGGTCCCTGATGCGGGATAGATACCTTGCCCTGTTTGACGATGTGGAACACGCGGTGGAGGCCCTGACGGAGTTGCGGGCCCTGGGAGTCCCGGAGGGGGAGATCTCCGTTATCTCGGGGATTCCCGTGGCCGAGGCCATCATGGGCCGACCCAAGGTGGCCAATTTGATGGCCCGGTGGGCGTTGCCGGGAGCCCTCATCGGGTTGGTTGTAGGGGTGCTCTTCACCATGGGGACGACGTTGATGTACCCCATACACGTGGGAGGACAACCCATTGTCAGTCTGCCCCCCTCTATGGTCATCATCTACGAGTTCACCATGCTGGGGGTCATCCTGGCCACCCTGACCGGGTTGTTGGCGCAGGCGGAATTGCCCCGTTTGCGGGAGAAGGCGTATCACCCGGCCATCTCCCACGGCGCCATTGGCGTCCTCTTCCGCTGCGACGACGCGGGTTTTGCCCAGGTGCGCGAGCGGCTTCTCGCGCTGGGAGCGTCCGAGATCATCCATGTGGATAGGAGTGAGTCATGATACGACGCACGGTGATTATCCTTGCCATCCTGCTACTTCCCCTCCTGGCCGGGTTGTTGTTCACCTATGAGGTGATAAATGTGGAGTTCAACTCCTTGATGGAGGACCAGGTGTCCGTGAAGAACCAGGAGGGACCGATCATACCCTTCCCGGAGCAGTCGGTGCCCTTCAAGCGGGGGGCATATGTGGCCCGCACGGTGGAGAACCCCTATCCGGGGGACCCGGAATCCGTGGCCCGTGGGGAGGCGCTCTTCGCCGTTCACTGTGCCGTCTGTCACGGCGACAAGGGGATAGGCGGTGGACCGGTCGGGGAGTACTTCGACCCGCCCCCACCGGACTTGACGAAGGACCTGTTGCGCTCCCTGAACGACGCCTTTCTCTTCACCGTGTTGACCGACGGATTTGGCCGAATGCCGCGAATGGTGGAGAATCTGTCCGTCGATGAACGGTGGGATGTGATCAACTACCTGCGTTCTCTGGCGCAGGATTAGAAGGAGGACGAAAGGAATGGTCTCTCGACGTGCACTGGTCTTTGGGGTGATACTCGTGCTGGCGTTGATCGCGGCCGCGTGCGGGGATCCCCGACCGATAACGCATATGCAGGCCCCTACGCCTATCCCGCCCAAGGCGGAACCCACGGCGACGTTGAATCCCACGTTGGAGGCCGTCCAGACCGCCGCGGAGACGTCGCCACAGGCCACGGGGAAGAGCGCGGAGGCCTTGCCCGTGCCCGCCCAACGTCCCAGCGCCAAGGCGGGGGCTTCCGTTTTCGCTAAGAACTGCGTCGTCTGTCACGGCGAGGATGGCAAAGGGGTCATCCCGGACACGCCCGACATGACGGCGCCGGATCTTTTCCGCAACGCCGCCCCCGCGGAGCTCTTCCTCTCCGTGAGCAAGGGCAAGGGAGCCATGCCCCCGTGGGAGAGCTCCCTGAAGGAGGAGGAACGCTGGAACGCGGTTTTCTACGCGCTGGACTTTGCGGTCACCGAAGACGCGCTGAAGCGGGGGAAGGACATTTTCACCACGAACTGCGTCGTCTGTCACGGCGAGGACGGAAAGGGCATCGTGGAGGGGACGCCCGACTTCACCTCCCCCGAATTCGTGGCCACGACCCGACTCGTGGACCTGTTCAAGAGCGTGAGCGAGGGCAAGGGCACCATGCCCCCGTGGAAGGGGCAACTGAGCGAGAGCGACCGCTGGGATGTGCTCACCTACATCCGCACGCTGGGATACGAGTCCATGCACGGGATGAAGTGAGGGTTAACGAGTAACGGAGTAACGAGTAACTGCCCGGCGTGAAGACGGCGTTGGCTTTTCGGCCCTCACCCCCACCC
>WGAA01000089.1 GCA_015489285.1 Anaerolineae bacterium
AGGGGGAAGATGGGGGGCAGTGGGAGGCAGGCGTCAGGCGTCAGGCGTCAGGCGCCGAGAGGAGGCTGGCGCGTTAGGATGGGATTCGGCGGCATATTCGTAATGCGTGATGCGTAATGCGTAACTTGAAGACAAGCTTGGCTTTGTGGCGATAACCTCGTCTCTACGGTAACCAATTACTCGTTACTCCGTTACTCGTTACTCACGATGAGCCGAGCGGTTTAGCGCCCGGTGTTGCCGGGCCATCCTTTCGTTCGTCGTTGGTCGTTCGTCGGTCGTCATTCGTCATTCGTCAGGCGCTGGTGAGGAGGTTGGCGCTGCAGGTGCAGCTTGGCCGGACGACGTAATTCGTGATGCGTGATGCGTAACTTGGGGCCGGATTGGCGCGGTAGGGTCAACCTTGTCCTCGCGCCGGCCCTTTAATCGTTAATCGTCAATCGTTAATCGTTGTCTTTCCGCGCCCTCCGGTTACTCGTTACTCGTCACTCATTACTCGTTGGTACCCCATTTCCCCGCCTTGACAATTTCCCCACTTTTCGCGAAAATGCCCTGACTCATCATGGCCGCCGTACATCCGCCGGGGTATGTCATGCGTAGGGGGACGTGAAGACGTGCCCCGGGCACAGTATCAGAGATAAAGGAGGCCTGATCGCCCAATGGTTGAAAAGCGTGACTTTAGCAAGCTGCGAGAGCGACTCCTCGACGAAGAGCAACGTCTCATCCAGGAGATCGAACACCTGGAAGCCGCGCTCAAGAACGGCGAAGTGGAAGTCGAAATGGACGAGGGGGACCCGGAAATCATGGAGCGGGAAAAGAACGTCGTCCTCCTCGGCACGCTGAAGGACCGTCTCGACTCCGTCCGTTATGCGCTCCGCGCCATGGACAGGGGAACGTACGGAATCTGCGAACGCTGTGGCGCGGAAATCCCCATCGAACGCCTGGAAATCTACCCCGATGCCACCCTCTGCGTGAAATGCCAGGCCGAAGTGGAACAACTCATCAAACGGGGTATGTACAAGGAACTGGAACGGCTGAGCGAACGCGCCCGCCGTTCCCTCCAACTGGAGTAGCCTCGAGGAGAGGATACCATGGCCGAGCAGGAGAAATCCCGCGGGGAACACCTATCCATGTTGGACCTGGACGCCCTACCCGAATACGAGGGCCGCGTCTTCGTCCTGAACCATCCCCTGGTCCGGACCAAGCTGACCATCATGCGGGACAAAACCACCCACCACCGGGAATTCCGCAACCTGGCCAACGAAGTGGCGACCGCCCTGGCATGGGCCGCCCTCCGGGACGCACGCCTCCGGGAACGGGAAGTGGAAACCCCTCTGGCCGTCACCCGAGGCTGGGACCTGGACGAGAAAGTCGGCCTCGTTCCCATCCTCCGGGCCGGCCTGGGGCTCGTCGACGGTGTACTCAGCGTCGTCCCCAACGCCACCGTCTGGCCCGTCGGCATCTACCGGGACGAGGAAACCCTCCAACCCATCACCTACTACGAAAAACTCCCCCCCACCATGCCCGTAAGCCTTTGCCTCGTCCTCGACCCCATGCTGGCCACGGGGGGCTCCGCGGCCGCGGCCATCCGCCTGGTCAAGGAACGGGGCGTCAAGCGGGTCAAATACCTGGGCCTTGTCGGCGCGCCCGAAGGCGTCCGCTTCGTCCAACAACAGCACCCGGACGTGGAAATCTACCTGGCCGCACTGGACAGCCACCTCACCCCGCCTCCCCAAAAACCGGGCGATCCCCCGGCCGGCTACATCGTTCCCGGCTTAGGAGACGCGGGAGACCGACTCTTCGGCACGTGAGGAACCACCCATGTCCCCTCGTCCGTCCTGGGATGAATACTTCATGAGCATTGCCTTCCAGGTGGCCACCCGGAGCACCTGCGACCGGGCCCATGTGGGTGCCATCATCGTCAAGGACCGGCGGATCCTGACCACCGGGTACAACGGCGCGCCCATGGGTCTTCCCCACTGCGACGAGGTGGGGCACCTCATGATAGGCGGACACTGCGTGCGCACCCTCCACGCGGAACAGAACGCCATCATCCAGGCCGCCCTCCACGGCGTCAGCGTGCGCGGGGGCACCATCTACGTCACCCACCAACCCTGCCTCACCTGCGCCAAAATGATCATCAACGCCGGCCTCGTGCGCGTCGTCTACGCGGGGCACTACCCGGACCCCCTCGCCGTCCAATTCCTGGAAGAAGCGGGCGTCGAACTCGTCCACTTCCCCTGGCCACCACAAAAGGACACCCCCGAGGACGAAACAGCGGACGCACCATGAGCACGCCCAACCTCGTCCTCACGGGCTTCATGGGCACAGGCAAGAGCGAAGTCGGACGCCTCGTCGCCCGAAAACTGGGGCGTCCCTTCGTGGACATGGACGCGCTTATCGAGGCCCGGGAAGGGCGCACCATTGCCGACATCTTCGCGCAGGAGGGGGAAGCCTACTTCCGTCGCGTCGAAGCCCAGATCGTCCGGGAGCTCGCGCGGCGCACCGGCCTCGTCATCGCCACCGGAGGAGGCGCGCTCCTCTCCCCGGAAAACCGGGAGGCCATGACCGCGACGGGCATTGTCATCTGCCTTTGGGCCGACGAGGACACCCTGCTACGCCGCCTCCGGGGGGACGAAACCCGACCCCTCCTGGCCCGCCCCGACCGGGAAGAAGCCCTCCGCGTCCTCCTGCGCCGCCGCACCCCCCTCTACCAACAACTCCCCTACCACATCGACACCACGGGCAAGAGTGTGGCTCGCGTCGCGGACGAAGTCATCGCCCTCTACACCCGTGTGCTCTCCGGGGAATCCCCACGTCGGCGCGGCTAGCGCATCGTGGCGTGATGCGTAACGTCATGCGTCAGGCGTCAGGCGTCAGGCGCCGGTGAGAACGTCGGCACTGCAGGCGCATCTTGACGTGATGACGTGATTCGTGATGCGTGATGCGTAACTTGGAGACAAGCTCTGCACTTCAGACTTCCGAAGTCTGCGAGACTTCGGAAGTCTGGGGGGCGTGCCGGGCAGTTACTCGTTACTCGTGACTCGTTATTCGTCACCTCCGTTACTCACGACCGGGCCACGATCACCCCGCTGCTCTTGTCCACCCGCCACACCCCATGACGCTGCACCGCCCGGGCAATGCTCCGACGCACGGCCTCCAGCACCTGCTCCCGCTCGGGCGGCGTCAAGGGCGGCCCCACCACCCGATCGAAGGCGTAGGAGCGATAATGGGCCATCCCCGCCTCCACCGTGGGGAAGAGAAACGCGTCATCGTACCTATCCACCTCCACATGGGGGAAAAAGTCCTCCACCAGCGCCACCCCCTTTTCCAGGGAAAAAGAGGCGTGGGGCGGGGGAGGAGCGACCCGTCCCACCCGATGCAGCGCACGCCGGTGCAGGGAATACGTGGCCTGAAAACTCCCCTCCGTGTACGTCGTCGCCACAAAAATCCCCCCGGCGCGCAACACCCGATGCGCCTCGGCAATACCGCGACGCACATCCTGCAAGAAAAAGAGCACATGGTTGGCGAAAACCACATCAAACGTCCCCTCGGGAAAAGGCAAAGCCTCCCCGCGCGCCTGAACCAGACTCACCCCGGGGAACGTCCGGGAGCGGGCCGAAGCCAGCATCCGGGCGGAAGGGTCCAACGCCACCACACGGCGGGCCGACCGCAAATAGGGGAAATACAACCCCGCGCCGCACCCCACGTCGAGGACGACCTCATCCCCCTGCCAGGGCACATGACTCACCACCCAGGCGAAGAAATCATCGGAACGTGCGGCATAACGCACGTGGGACATCCGGCGGTGTAACAACTCATCGGGCCCGTAATCCCGCGCCTCGGCCATCCACTTGCCTCCCCGCCCGAACTATGGCATCATACAGGAGGACACACCCAACCATCATCAAACCATCGTAGCCGACATTGCAGCCATGAAGAACACAGCGCGCACCCAGCCCACATCATCCCGGTGTATCCAGAATAATCGTCACCGGTCCCTCGTTGCACAAACACACCTGCATCATGGCCCGAAACCGTCCCGTAGCCACGGGGACCCCCTCCTCCTGCAAGAAGCGGACCAGCGCATCGATCAACGGCTCCGCCTGCTCCGGTGGCGCCGCGTGCACAAAACTGGGACGTCGTCCCTTGCGGGCATCCCCGTACAGGGTAAACTGGGAGACGACCAGGACCGCACCCCCCACCTCCCGCACCGAGCGGTTCATCTTCCCCGCCTCATCCTCGAAAATCCGCAACCCCGCAATCTTGCGGGCCAACCACCGCGCCTCCTTCTCCCCATCCCCGTGAGTCACCCCCACGAGAACGGCCAAGCCCAAACCGATCTCCCCGACCACCTCCCCATCCACCGTCACCCGAGCTTGGCTCACCCGCTGTACCACCGCGCGCATAAGCACCTCCTCACTCCGTATTCTCCCCCGAGGGGGAATGTTCCTGCTCCCAGGCCACAACGGCCTCGTGGACCCGTGTGGGCAAGTCCGGCTCCACCCACACCGCCGCATCCAGTGCCACCGCGGCCGCCCCTGCCTCCAGACAACGGACGGCGTCCCTGGGGGTGTGGATCCCGCCCTGCGCGATGAGGGGAAGTCCTCGGGCAAGAGGGACCACCTGGGACAGCGCGGCCAACGTCAGAGGGAGAAGAAGCGGACCGTACAAGCGCCCGCGCACGACCCGGTCCCCGCGGGGCCACACCCCTACGGGGGGCATCCCCACCAGCAGCGCATCCGCCCCCGCGTGCACCACGGGCTCCACCCACTCCCGGGCCCGGTGCAAGGGCAGCGCCACCCACGTGGGCACCATGAACTCCCGCACCCCGTCGACCCGGGCCACCACCTGACTCAAGGGCTCCTCCTCATCGACCTCCACGAGAAAGCCCGCGACCCGCCCCTCCCGTGCCAGGCGGCGGGCGGCCTCCCGGGTCGAGTCCACATCCCCGGGGCCCAGGGCCGCGATGATGGCCACGGAACGGGGCCACTTGGGCGCGATCCGCTTCAGCGTCGCGGTCGTGTGGTGGGGAGGGCGCGGCGGGACCCACAACAGACCACCGGGGCGTCGCACGAGCACGGGATAAGGGGGATGATCCTCCAGGCCGCTCCAGGGCCCGGTAATGATGGCTCCCACTCCCTCCACCTCATAAGGGATCTGGCTCGGATGCCCCAGGCAGCTTATCCCCGCGGCAATGATGACCCGGGACGTCAGGGGTAAACCGGACTTGTGATGTGGCGCCAGATCAACGGTCCACTTCATGCCCCCCTTCCTCCGGAAGAACGAAACCACCGGGCCAGATCCAGGACCGGCCCCTTGCGACAGATCCGGATCCGGCCCTGACGCACCTCCAGCACGCACGTATCGCACACCCCCAAACCGCAAGTCACCCCATCGGGCACCAGGGCAAAGGCCAGCCCCGGCTGCAGCGTCAACCGTCGGGTCTCCAGCCACCGGGCGAAGTAGCGGGGCCAGTGGGCCGGTCCACAGAAGAGGAACCTATCGGCCCACGTGACCACACTCTCGAGCACCCCTTCCAGCGCGTCCGGGTCCCCGGGAACGTGTCGGTACTCCACGGCAGGGGGGAGCCAGCTCAACTCCTGGGGAAGCACGCCGTCGGCCTCCTCCACCAGGAGCACCACATTGCCCTCCCGCGCGTACTCCTGGAGAGCTCCCAGGATGTAAGGCACATACGCGTCCTGGGCCACGACCACCGTATTTCCCCCCGGCAGAGGGGGAGGAACCGGCGTCCCATAGGGGCCCCACAAGCGGATGGGAGTACCCGTGGGCATGTGGGCCATGATGTCCAGGGCAAAGGACGTTTCGGGAGGGACGTAGGTATGCCACGTGGTGTGGCCGATGCTCGCGGGAAACAAGGGGACCCGGAGGTAGGGATCCCAGGTGGGGTAGAGACGGGCCAGGACGAAGTGGCCCGATCGCAGGTGGGGCACGAGTTCAGGGGCGTGAATGCGGACGAGGCGAAGCGTTCCGAGGGTATCTTGACCGGCAACGTGAGCAACCAGGCCGCTCATTCACTCGTTTCCGCGATCCTGGAAAGGCGTTCGGCATCGCGGATGACGATACGACCGTGAACCGTGTCCACGATGCCCTCCTTGCGCATACGACTCAAGGTGCGGATGGCCGTCTCCACCGTCGTTCCCGCCATATCGGCCAGATCCTGGCGTGTCAGGGGGAGGGTGATGACCCAACCGTCCTCGGTCCTCTCCCCGCTGATCTTGGCCAAGCGGAGGAGGATGCGGGCCAAACGTTGCTCGACCCGCTCGATGACCAGGCTCTGGACCAGGTCGCTCAGGTGGCGGACGCGACGGGTGAGGTCGTAGATGACGGCCGTGGCCATGCGCGGGTAGCGCCGCAACATGTGCAAGAACTTATCCCGGGGGATGGCCACGACCTGGACGTGGTCCAGGGCCTTTGCCGACGCGGAGTAAGGCACCCCCTCGAACACGGCCAGCTCCCCCACCATGTTCCCGGGACGCATCACATCCAGGACGATATCCCGTCCCTCGGGGGAGTGACGCACCAGCGCGATGTGGCCTTCCAGGATGAGGTAAAGGGCTGCGGGAGGATCGCCTTCGAAGAAGAGGAACGCGCCTTCCTCGTATTTGCGCACGTGAAGTCCCGTGCGCACCTCCGCCCATTCCTCTGAAGAAAGGACGGTAAAGGGTGGAACCTTTCGGGCCAGCTCGATGGACGCGGTTTTGACGCGCTTTGTCGGCATGTATCCTCCCGGTGTGGATGTGAAATCGTCCTGCGTGGGCCCATTATACACCAACTTCCCAAAAGGAGGAAGAAGCGGCCAATTGCCTATCCGTCCGCTTCGTTATATAATGAGGGCGATTCACCTAGACGGTCCTGCGCAACGTTTCTGTCCCCGCATTGCCCAACCGAACGTCTGTACAGAAGGAGGCACACGATGAACGGCGTAAATGCAGCCGGCATGATCAACCGCATGATCCGTGCGGCCATGTTGGACGCCCAGCTTTACGAAGAAGTGGAACACGATCCCTCCAAGGACCAGGAAGCGTTGATGGTCGTCATCCTCGTCGCCCTGGTCAACGGCATCCTCGCCTTTCCCTTCAACCTGTTGTTAGGTCGCGGTTTCGTCACCAGCGTCTTCCTCCTCGTCTTCAACATCATCTGGACCCTCATCGCCTACTACCTGTACGCGTATGTGACCTACTGGGTAGGCACCTCGCTCTTCCAGGGGACGGCGGATGTGGGGGAGTTGCGCCGGGTTCTGGGGTACGCGTATGCTCCCGCCATCTTCCTCTGGGTCCCCTGTATTGGGTGGCTCATCGTGCCCATCTGGCTCCTCGTCACGGGGATCATTGCCGTGCGGCAAGCTCTTGATGTGGACACGACCAAGGCGGTTCTCACCGTGCTGATCAGCATCGTCATCATCTTCGTCGTCTACCTGATCCTGGCCTCCATATTCGGGTTGGGCTCCTTCAGCATGAAAGGGTAAAGCACACCGCACGGGCGCTCGTGTGACGGGCGCCCGTGCCGCGTTCTCACGGGGTATGCACCTTCGGGGGGAATATGGTCACCTGGTTTCTCAAACGCACGCTTCTCGCCCTCATCGTCGCCCTAATCGTCTGGATCATGTACCGGCTGCTGACCGTGGAGGCCCCCAAGCCGGTCAAACCCTTCTACGAACATCTCCCCAAACCCACGGTCTACGCCCACCGCGGCGGGGCAAAACTGTGGCCGGAGAACACCCTCTTCGCCTTTCAGAAGGCATGGGAGCTGGGGGTGGATGTGCTGGAGATGGACGTGCGCAGCACGCGGGATGGGGCCATTGTGGTCATCCACGACAGTACCGTGGACCGCACGACCGACGGCTCGGGCGCGGTGCGTGAGATGACGCTGGCGGAGATCCAGGCCCTGGACGCGGGGTATCGCTTCACCCCGGATGGTGGTCGCACGTTCCCCTATCGCGGGCGGGGAATTCGCATCCCCACCCTGGAAGAGGTCTTCGACGCCTTGCCCCGGGCCCGCTTCAACATCGAAGTCAAAGCCAACGACCCGGCCCTCGTCCCCCACCTGGCGGCCCTCATCCAGAAGAAGGGGATGGAGGAGCAGGTGGTCGTCGGCGCTGCGGACCAACGCACGGCCAACGCGCTTCGTGCAGCGCTGCCCGAGGTTGCCACCTTCGCCACCCGGGACGAGATACGGGCCTTTTGGCTCTGGCAGAAGGTGAGGCTGGCCCGCGCGTGGCGTCCCGTCCCCGATGCCCTGCAGGTCCCGCCCACCTACACCGTTGCCGGATGGCGTGTGGCCGTCGTCTCCCCCCACTTCGTGCGGGCGGCCCACGGCCTGGGCCTTCACGTGGCCGTGTGGACCGTGGACGATCCCGACGAGATGGTCCGCCTGCTGGACATGGGAGTCGACGGGATCATGACCGACCGTCCGGACATTCTCCTCCAGGTCGTGCGCGATCGGGGAAGATAGGTGGGGGAAAAGTGGGGGGTAGAAATAGCGCCGGGCGCTAAACCGCTCGGCTCATCTTTGGCTAACGAGTAACGGAGTAACGAGTAATTCCCTGGCGTGGGAAGACAACGATTAACGATTGACGATTAACGATTAAAAGGGATGGCGTGGGGACAGGGTTGGCCCAACGCTACATCGTGAGTAACGAGTAACGGAGTAACAAGTAATTGGTTGGCGCGGACACAAGGTTATCGCCACAAAGCCGAGCTTGTCTCCAAGTTTTACGCATCACGCATCACGTCATCACGTCAAAATGCGCCTGTAGTGCCGATTCTCCCCTAGCGCCTGACGCATGACGGATGACGTGTGACGTTACGCATTACGCATGACGCATGACGTTAGCAGGCCGGGATACGTCAGAGTTCCGAAGTCTTCGCGACTTCGGAACTCTGAGCCTCATCTTAGTGGTGATGACCGCCCTCGTGCACGTGACCGTGGGCCTTTTCCTCCTCCGTGGCCTCGCGCACCTCGACGACCTTCACCTTGAAGTGGAGGCGCTGGCCTGCCAGAGGATGATTCGGGTCCATGTAGACCATCCCGTCATCGGTGATTTGGGTGATGAAGTAGGGGATCTGGCGACCGTCCGCCGTTTCCACCATAATCCCCATCCCCACCTCCGGCTTCAGGCCCTCGGGGAATTCCTGGATGGGGACCTGGATGACCTGGCCCTCGATGTAGGGGCCGTAGGCCTCCTCGGGCTCGACAACGATCTCCTTCTCTTCCCCTACTTCCATCCCCTCCATCTGTCGTTCCAGACCGGGGATGATGTTTCCGTATCCGTGCAAGTACGCGAGCGGCTCCCGTCCCTCACTGCTGTCCACCACATCCCCGGTGTCCAGCGCAAGGACGTACTCGAACTTTACGACGCGATCCTTACCTACTTTCAATGTCATGATCTGCTAACTCCATTTCCGTACGTGTTTCCCCTTTCGGGGGCATATGTGAATAGGTGCGATAAAGGGCACTCGCTGCCCCTGGGGGATCGGGTAAAGCCCGACAGGATCAACTAATCCGATCGCCCCATGTCCGGGCCTACTATAACACGGGGTAACGCCCTTGGCAAGATGGGGCCGGGATTGCAGCGGGGCCGTCGGGATCACATGAGGTAGACCCAATCCTCCTGCAGGGGGAGGGTGGTGATTTCCACGTCCTCCTCGCCGACGTAGCAATCCGTCTCCAGCCGCACGCCGATCCCCTCCTGGGGCAAGTACACGCCCGGCTCCACGGTGAAACCGATGCCCGGCACCAGCTGCCGGTAATCGTGCGTCTCCACGTTGTCCAGGTTGACCCCGTTTCCGTGGACGTCGACGCCGAGGGAATGGCCGGTGCGGTGGAGGAAGAAGGGGGCCCATCCCGCGTCCGCGATGACGCGACGGGCCGCGTCGTCCAGCTCGTACCCCCGAACGGGCCGATGACTGCGCACCCGTTCCCTCGCCAGCGCGATGACCGCATCCCGGGCCGAGCGGACGACCCGGAACACCCGTTGGAGGCGCTCGGGGACCCGTTCCCCGGCAAAGGCCATCCAGGTGATGTCCGCGTACACCGCGTCCGCGCGCGCCTCCCTGGCCCACAGGTCCAGGAGAAGGAGGCTACCGGGCCGGATGGCGCGGTTTTCCGCCTCGTTGGGCACGTAGTGGGGGTCGGCCGCGTGCTCGTCCACGGCCACAATCGGTAGGTGGTCCGTGACCAGTTCGTTCTCCCGGAACAGGCGGAGGATGAGGCGCTGGACGTCGAGTTCGGTGGGTGGGGTGTCGGCGTGAAGGCGCTCGCGCACGTAGGCAAAGGCCATGTCCTTTATGGCCAGGAGGTGACGGGCCGCGCGCAGGTGCGTGGCCTTCTGCTCCGGCGTCCACACGGCCTCCGCGATCTGGACCAGGTCCGCGGAGGAGACGACGTCGACCCCCAGGCTGCGCACCAGTTCCACCGTCCCCGCGTCGACCCGGCTGACCGTGGGGATGGCTGCGCCCGGGGAGACTTCCATGGCCACCCGCCGCGCGTCCTCCAGCAGGGCCCGGAGCCCCTCGAGCCAGGAGGACCAGGAGATGTACGTGAGGGGCGACGTGAGGGGCAATCCCCCCACTTCGATGCGGTGGACCAGCCAGCGGGGTGAGCCCTCCGCGGGGATAAAACAGGCCCAGCGACGGGTGAGGATGGCATCCTCGGGGAGCCGAACGACCCGGCGGGCTATAGGGTTCTGGTTCTGGAAGTCGTAGAGCAACCACCCGTCCAGGCGGGCGTCCTGCAAAGTCTGCTGGATGGCCTTGAGCCGCGGTATCACCGGTCACCCCCTGTCGAGGTGTCGTGCAAAAGGCCCCCGGCGCGCCCGCGCCGAGGGCCGAACGTCCTTTAGGAGCAACATCCCGGGTAGTCCTTGTACCATCCTTCGGCCACGGGGCAGATGGGATGGTCGAAGGAGGGGTGTTCGAACCAGGGCCGACCGTAGGCATTGGCCACGTTGGTGATGTTCTTCAAGCGCATGACCGATGTGGTCGCCAGGAACTTGTCCTGGTCCTCCGGGGCGAGTTTGGGGACCTCCTGCCAGATGGCCCGACCGGCCAGGAAGCCGCTGGCGCCTGCCTCCATGGCGATCTCGATCTGGCGGTAGAAGGTGTTGTAGTCCACCCCTGCACTGAGGAGGGTCCAGGGGACCTGGGAGGCCTGGTCGAGCTCCTTGCAGCGCTCGAATTGCTCCTTCTCGTCCGTGTACTTGGGGTTGGTGGGATATTCGGCCTTGAGGATGTCGATGCCCATGCCCGTGAGGATCTCCGCGGAGCGGATGACCAGGTCGGGCTTGAGTTTGGCGAACTCGGGTCCCTTGGCATCCATGTCCGGGTCGAGGGGGTAGACGATGGGTTCCAGGAGGAAGGGGATGTCATACCGCTGGCATTCCTCGGCGACGAACTGGACGAGCTCCTCCTGCTTGCGGGCGATATCCCCCGCGTCCGGGTTGTAGTAGAGAAGGACCTTGACCGCGTTGGCCCCCATGCGCTTGATCTTCTCCACACTCCACCCCTCCAAAATGGTCGTCAACCGGGCCGTGGAGGATCCCGTGTAACCGCTCTTTTCCAGGGCGACGAGGATGCCCGTGTTGCGGGGAACGATGTCCTCGGCGATGAGTTGGGCCGCCGCGTAGATGGGGTCGACCAGGAGGGCGCTGGAATGGGGGGCGAGGTACGTGGCCAGCTTCCGTTTCATGGCCACCATTTCCTCGTAAGTCACGGCCGAGGGATTGCTCGGGTTGATGGCCCGCTTCAAGGACCCCCGGTGATCCATGGCGGTGATGGTGATCAACCCGTGCTCGTTGGCGATCTTCTTCAGTCCCAAATACTTCCCGATGGTCAATTGCTTTCCCATGACGTCATCTCCTCCGTTGATTAATGAGATCTCCCCTCATTATAAGCGAGGAGATGCCGTTCCCCAAGCCTGCCGGGAGCCGGGGAGAGTAACGCGTCACGCGTCATTCCCCCACCCGACGGATGATGGCCATCACTTTGCCCTGGACTTGCACGACTTCGGACGGCTTGATGATGGGTTCATAGGCCGGGTTGGCCGGCTGGAGGCGCACCTTCGATCCCTCCTGGTAGAAGTACTTCAACGTCGTCTCCTGGTCATCCAGGAGCCACACGGCCACCATGTCCCCGTTACGGGCCTCCTCCTGCCTGCGCAGGATCACCAGATCCCCATCGTGTACCGAGGCATCGACCATGGAATCCCCGCGGACACGCAGCGCGTACACGTCACTCTCATCGGGGAGGATATCGCGGGTCAACTCCAAAATGTCCACATCCTCATCCAGGGTGGGTTCCGCGAAGACGGGCTCACCGGCCACGATGTACCCGGCAATGGGAATGCGCACGATGTCCGACGCGGTAGCCGCGCCCCACGGCTCCTCCCCCACGAGCCCCTGTTCGGCCAGCCAGGCCATCGCCCGCTCCGTCAGGCGCAACCCACGCGAGGAGCGGGACGTGCGCTCGATGTACCCTCCTCGCTCCAGCCAATCCAGGTGATGCTTTACCACCGCGGTGGAACGCACCCCCATCTTCTTCTGCAACTCCCGCACCGTGGGAGGACGCCCGAACTTCTGCAGGCAGGAAAAGATGTACTTCAACACCTCCTGTCGTCGCGGCGTCAGAATCTTCGGCATGACCCCCTCCTTCTTAGCGTTCCTGCCAGACTTCCGAAGTCTCGCGGGCGTCGGAAGTCTGGGGTATCCCGGCCTGTTAACGTGATTCGTGATGCGTAACGTCATTCGTCACTCGTCATGCGTCAGGCGCCGGTGAGGAAATTGGCGCTACAAGCGCATCTTGGCCTGACGACGTAATCCGTGATACGTAATGCGTAACTTAGAGCCGAATTGGCGCGGTAGGGTCAATCTTGTCCTCGCGCCGGCCCTTTAATCGTTAATCGTTGTCTTCCCCCGCCATCCAGTTACTCATCACTCGTCACTCGTTACGCTTAGCGCCCGGCGTTACGCCGAGAAAACCCCAAGCTTCCGAACGCTCTCCGTAACGAATAAAACACCCGTTTGCCTCACCGCCATTATACAAAACGTTTGTTCTAAAGTCAACCTTTTGGCCGAGAGGACCCATCTCCCTTATACTTAACGCCGTACAATACAGC